>JAGRMX010000638.1 GCA_020441025.1 Leptospiraceae bacterium | reverse complement strand
ATCATTTCCGGTAGAATGGATCTGCGCGACCTGGATTTTGAGCGCGATGGGATAGTGGCATTCAAAGGCACGGTCGAGTTTTACTGGCAGAGCCTGCTGGCCCCTTCCGATTTTTCCGGGCGGACTATCCCTTCCAGATTCGTAGAAATCCCGGCCTACTGGAATGGCACCACTGTGGACGGTCGGGAGCTTGGGTCGGACGGGTATGCCACGTATCGTTGGACAGTCGTATTGCCGTCCGAAATGGAGCAGCGCCTGGCGGTCAAAATTCTGGAAATGGGTTCCGCCTATCGATTGTACGCAAACGGAAAGCTGGTAGCGGCCAATGGAGTAGTCGGTCGCACGGCTGACAGCATGCAACCGTACACCCTCCCGGGCATCTTTCTGCTGCCGGAAACGGGCGATCAGCTGGAATTTGTTTTACAGGTTTCCAATTTTCACCATCGCTTTGGCGGAGCGCGCTTTCCCATTCGACTCGGTGTATTCACACGGATTCTGGACGCCCGGGAAACGGCCTTGAATGTGGACATGTTCCTGTTCGGCTGCTTGATGATGATGAGTATTTATCATCTGGGTTTGTATTTACAGCGACGCAAGTATGTTCCGCCCATTTACTTTTCTATTTTTTGTTTTTTGATAGCGCTGCGAACGATTCTGACCGGAGAACGCTACTTCTTTCAACTTTTTCCGGGATTTAATTGGGAAATCGGCCAGAAGATGGAGTTTATCTGTTACTACGCGGCCGTGCCGGTGTTCGCGACGTTTTTGTACGAAACATTTCAGGAAGAGTTCAGCATAAAAATGGCGCGCGCCATTCAGATTATCACGCCCATTTTTTTGCTGATTGTGCTGTTTACACCGGCACGTATATTCGGTCAGACTTCAGCGGCGTATCAAATCATTACGTTAATAATGTTTTTGTACGCACTGTACGTTCTCGTGCTGGCATCCGCTCATAAGAAAACAGGAGCGCGCAGCTTTTTATTCGGCATAGTCGTCTTTCTGTGTACGTTTGTAAATGACGTATTGTATTCGTATGGTATTTTGCAGACCGGATACTATATTCCTTTCGGCGTTGTGACATTTATATCCTCTCAGGCCTTCCTGCTTTCGCGCAGATTTTCCAACGCCTTTTCCACAATTGAGCACTGGAGTGAAAGTCTGGAACAGAAAGTCGCGGAACGCACCCGGGATTTAAATGCGGCTCTGGAAATGGCCGAAATCAACGCCCGGGTAAAAAGCGAATTTCTGGCGAACATGAGCCATGAAATTCGGACGCCCATGAACGCCGTACTGGGTTTCACCGAGCTGGCATTGGAAGGAGATTTGAAACCGGAGATACGCGAGTATTTACAGATCGTGGAGCGCAGAGGGCGCGATCTGCAGGTACTGATCAATGATATTCTGGATCTTTCCAAAATAGAAGCCGGGCGCATGGAAATAAAGTATACTCCCGTAACTGTACGCGAATTGACCGGGGAAATTGTACAGCTGTTCACTCCGGCGGTTCGTGAAAAGGGATTGGATATAGTTTATCAAGTAGCCTCGGATGTTCCGGAACTCATTTTCGGAGATGAAGTTCGATTGCGCCAGTTATTGATGAACCTCGTTTCCAATGCCATTAAATTCACCGAGCAGGGGAGTATCACCATATTGATTAAACCGGTACTCGATTCGAGCATTACCGGTGACAGGGTGCGTCTCTATTTTTCGGTCAGCGACACCGGAATCGGTATACCGCCGGACAAGCAGAGTTTGATTTTCGATTCGTTTACCCAGGCCGACGGTTCTACCAGCCGGAAGTATGGCGGTACCGGATTGGGTCTGCATATATGCAAAAACCTCGTGGAATTGATGAAT
>JAGRMX010000637.1 GCA_020441025.1 Leptospiraceae bacterium | reverse complement strand
TGCGGCACCAGATTCTTAAATATGGCAAACTGGGGCTCTCCGCGTAGAGCCTGCTGCATGATTTCGGCAATCAGGATGTGTATGGTCGGTCCCTCGTGACGGTATAAAACGGCATCGCCATGAACAAAATTTTGTATATAATCCTGTAAGCCGAAGCATTTTATCAGATGCAGGGCCGCTTCATAGGATTCCCGCATGTATTCAATCATGGTAAACCCAATTTCACCCGCATCGAATCGCACTGCCGCCAGTAAAAAAAAAGGCGCGTTGGGACCCGGGCCGGGGTAAAGAACATGGATGCGTTCATCCGGACGTCGGGTCCGCATACTTTCAATGGCCTGCATTAAAGCCCGAAAAAATTTTGCGGTTCGAATAGCATCCTGCATGGTGCTGATGGCGTAGCCGGGGGAAATCACTTCGCCAAAATCGGATGCATGGCGATAACGTTGGTGTTCAGCCGTAATGGCGCTGGGAACACCGTGCAATTCCAGTAAGATTTCTTCCAGATCTGCACAGGCCGCGCGCAGGCGTTCTACCGGTTCCTCCGGATTCAATAAAACGTCACCCAGTAGTTTCAGCTGATCGAGACGTTTTTTGCGATCTTCCGCGGTAAGTTCGGTTCTGACGGTTTCGGACTGAATGTTGTTCATACGGATAGGATTGCGCAACCTGATAATGCGTAACGGAATTGCCTTTATTGATTTATGTATGCGGCGGATAGGGAGGAGATGTGTATCTTATTGCATAATTCAATGCCGTATAGGGCGTCATGTTATTAAACTGAAATGCCTGTTGCTGCCCGGCGGACATGGTGGACACATTTACATAACCATTGAAATACGAAAACACCTCAATGCCGCTGACTGTTCCGTTCTGGAGCACGGCGGGAGCCATCGTACCATTGGATGTTGCGGACCACTGTGAGTTTCCGGAATTGCCGGGATAACCCTGAAACGGTCCACGATTTCCGGCGCCGCTGTTGCACAAGAGCGAACCGCCGACTTTAAATGAATTCAAATCCGCAGTAGTCGTAACTCTGGGAGTCAACAACGCCTGATCAAATTCGGCCGCATGCGCATGTTGAGGCAAGTTTTTTACGGTAAGTTGAATCTGCATGCTTTCCGAACCGCCCTGCTCTCCCAGGTTGCGATTGGTAAGATTTATCCCATGCCCCCATCCCAGCGGTACCCGGCCCCGGAAATCAGGCACCTGGAAGGTGGCGCGGCCATCTCCGCCGTAGTATGTGCCGATTATGGAGTACAAGGCCTGCATTGATTTTATTGCATATGTTTGACCATCGCAGAGTAAATAATCCTCTGGAACAAAATTTGCCGCGAAAATGGCAATGGAGCCGCAATATTCTTCCCCGGTCATACATCCGCTCCCGATTCTGCGTGAATTTGCGATGGCGGTGGTGAAGGATGCGGCGGAAATAATCCATCCACTGTAATCAGATAGTTTACGGTCAGAAACGGTGGTATGGATGAGTGTTCAATCGCCTGGTCGTCACCCGCCTGGACTACGATTACCGGTATATTATTTGAGTTAAAATTGTTTGTGATATCAATATTAGAAATGCTGCCGTCGGTTACGACATCCGACGCCATCAGAGAATTGTTGGTTACATTCGACCAGGCGCCGACCGAGCCGTCATAGCCGGGATATTGACCGGCTGGATTTGTGGAACCGCCCGCAAGGAAATTACAATTTACGGTGCCGGTCACATAACTACTGTTCAGGTCCACTGTAACCGCAGCGTTATTGTTCAAATCCGCCGAATTGAACGACCCGGAATGCGTATGCGCGGGAAGGGCGTTTTCGGGTATTTGAATGCTTGTGCTTTCCTGTCCACCGGGATATCCTAATGGCAGAGGAGTCAAATTTGGGGCCGTGCCGGTACCGATC
>JAGRMX010000636.1 GCA_020441025.1 Leptospiraceae bacterium | reverse complement strand
CCCGGCCCGAAGGCCAGCGATTCACGTAGGTGTAGATTGAACGCGCTGACCAGAAATCCTACCGTAAATCGATCCACGAAAGCGAACGCGAATGGAATTAATATCAATGGTCGCTCGCGTAACGCCACACTCAGTCGGGATAACTGTCCCCGGGAAGTGTGTATGCTTTCCGATTCCGGCAGTTGCAATGCCAGTATACCCGTGACCAGCATCAGCAGGGCGGCGATATAAAACGGCAGCCGCGGATCGGTCTGTCCCAGGATGCCGAGTGGCAGTCCCAATCCCACACCCAGAGACAGCAGCAGACCGGCGAGCCCCATCAAAATGCCCTTTTGAAAAAAAACCGGATTGGACGAATCGTTTTCCCGATCGGTAATGGCCGCCAATAACAAACCGATGACCGTTATGCTGACGGCACCTTCCATAAAACGAATCAGCAGGAGCAGCCATATTTCGCCGACCTGTACCATGCCGAAAAAGCAGATTGCGTCCAGCAAAGCGCCGACCGCGATCAAGCTGGAACGCTTACGCATCCGATCTGAAATGTAACCGGCAACCGGTCCGAACAGAAACGCTCCCAGCATGGCTATGCTGACAAAGAAGGATACGGTGGCATTGCTGCCTCCCAGTCGATCCTTGATGATGTCTTTCAGTACCGGTACGATCATGGTAGCCGGTAGCATACACAGGAAAATAAGACTCAAATGCAACAGGGGCAGTCGCCGCATTTACCCAGTGAGAAGTAGCCATGCGTCCGCCTCAAGCAAGAAAGTCCTGACCGTATGCGGACAGTCGCTCGAATCCATTACTGGTTTATTACGTCACCCGATCGTTTTTTCTTGCCGGATAATAACCGGGTGGAATAGTTCAGAATCATACCGGTCGATTTTAATTCAGGGAACGGTATGACCATCAGGAGAATGAAAATGGATGAACGTCGCAAGTACCCCCGCATCAGTTCCAATTTTGCGCTGGATGTAAAACCATCCGCCAGCGGTTCGGCCACGGCTCAGAATCTGGGTAAGGGCGGTTGTCTGTTTGAACACGACGGTCCCATTGACGTGGGTCAGGTGCTGGATTTAACGCTGAGCGTTCCGCCGTTGACCGGAAATGTGGCCGTTAAAGGGAAAGTAGTGCGCTGTGAGCCGGCCAGTTCCGGTAATCAATACAATATAGCGGTTCAGTTTATGGATCTGGATGAAGAGGCGGAAACGGACATCACCCGGATGCTGGAATCATTTTGATTGAGAAGTTAAGCAAACGCCGCACTCATCCGGCATTTAATCATCAATCAAGCCGTTAGAAAAGCGGTGGTGCGTTCGTGCAACCAATCCGGTAACCTGTCTTTTAGAGTCTTTAATATGGTCTCGCGTTTATAGCGTGTGGAAAAATGAATCAAGAATAAGTGTTCCACGTCGGCGAATGCGTCCGCGTTACTTACGATTTCATCGAGGTGGGTGTGGCCCCACCGGCGGGCTCGTTCGGTGGGCCGCCGATCGCAGATATACGTGCATTCCATAAATAATACCCGTGAGCTGCGTACCAACTCGTTCTCTAAAACAAATTCTATTTGAGTGTCGCCGGAAAAAGTGATCATGGGGATTTCGGCCTCGTAAAATAAATCATCCCGCTCCAATTTCAGGCGCTGGATTTCATGGCCGGGCAATCCCAGAAATTCGGCTTTCAATTTTTTTGTTCGCTGTATTATGCAGTAGCCGTTACTGGGCACCCGGTGAATACTGCGGATGGCTCGAAATCCCATGTTGCCCTGTAATTCGTAGAATCGATTATAATCGATGGGCTGCAAATTGTACTGCATTTCGTATTGTTCGATTTCGGACCACAGTCGCATGATTTTCGAAAGCGGTTCGAAAATTTCCGGCGGACAATAAATATCGGCCGGGGGC
>JAGRMX010000635.1 GCA_020441025.1 Leptospiraceae bacterium | reverse complement strand
TGAGGCTATCGGCCTAACAGGACGGAAAAAAGTATTTGTGTTTCAATGCGCACACTGTAAATAGAAATTATAGACGATAGTCAGATTTTGTATGCCTGAAACGAAGGTATGGCCGGGTAAGCTGACATATGAGCACAGAAGAAGGTTCAAAAGGATTGGTCGAATTGTTCGTCTGGCCATGGCTTGTAAGGGTGACCGGCGGTCTGGCTCTGGCCGCGATCCTTGCTCTTACTGCTTATATCTGTCATGATACGCAAGAGAATGAATCATCAGAGGAAGATCATTTCTCAGGTATTGAAAGGCCGCTACCTACTGAGTATCGACCGACGGTCTTAAAGCTTGTAAACGGCTGCCCGAAATATGGATACATCGATCAGAATAATAAGATTCGCATCGAAGCACAATTTGATAAAGCATATTCATTTGACTGCGTACGTGAATGTGATACTGAAAAGGCGATATACATTGCAATTGTTCGGAATAGTAAACACTGGACGCTTATTAATTCAGAAGGCAAATCTCAAGCCCCCGCTATATTTACCTGGATGTCCAGATTCAGTGACGGTCTCGCGGCCGCTCAGCAGGTTGATCAGGGTAAATACGGCTATATAGATGAACAGGGTCGCAAACAAATTGAATTTAATTATGAATTCGCGTTTGAATTCAGCGAAGGATTGGCGGCGGTTCTACTGCCCGGCGAGGAGGCTAAATGGGGATATATCGATACCACCGGTCGTCTGGTCATTCAACCCGTTTTTGACGAAGCTTTTAGTTTTCGGAACGGATATGCCGTTGTAAAAATAGGGGCCAGGTTCGGTTGGATCGATCGTGATGGTCGTTTTATCGGAAATCCGCGGTATGACCAAATTTATACCGACCATCCCGATATTTTTTTCGGTGGTCCGATGACTGTAAAGTTGAATGGCAAATGGGGCTATTTGGAACGAGAAGGACGCTGGATTGCCGAACCGCAGTTTGAGTCAGCGCTGCCATTTTCTGATGGATTGGCCCTGGTCGGAAATGAGGATCGTGTGGGTTACATTAATCTGGAAGGCACTTACGAGATTCCTCCGGTGTATTGCGATGGCTTGAGTTTTTCAGAGGGTATCGCTCCGGTCATAGCGGATTGTGATTCAATGACAATTGGTTTTATTAACAAACAAGGGGAATGGGTCGCAGAGCCACAATACGATCAAATCAACGTGTTCGCCAGTCACTATAGAATGAGGCCGGTACGGATTGGCGCTTATTGGGGATTTGCCGACGAAACCGGCAACCCGGTTATTCAACCCCAATACGAATATGCAGAACGTTTTATACATCATCTGGCGTATGTCGTTCGTTCTGGTTCTGAAGCGGGTTATATCGATGAGCAAGGTCAATGGATTCGATCTATTGAAATAGTCAACGATCAAAACAGTCGCATATGCCCATTAAAGATTGCAGGTGATGCGTCGCATCCACTGCAATGGTGATTAATGCTTAAAGCGTTCCCACCAGCCGAAAGCGCGTGCCGTTTAAAGAACTGATATCAAATGAATGATCCGTTCCGGTAGAAACGTCGGTCCAACCTGTAGACAATTCGGGTGTCGTTGTATACGCAATCAATCCGCCATTCCCCACTATGACAAACTTGCCGCTGCCGTACGCTACGCCGCGTGTCCGTCCGAAGGGCGGATTGGATTTCACCCAGGTAAAACCAGCATCCTGTGATGTGAACACTCCTGCATTGGTGCCATTGTGACCGACGGCCACAAAGCGTCCGTTTCCACAGGCGACGTCTTCCAGGTTGAACGTAGCATCCGTAACCTGATTGTTCCAGGTTGCGCCGTCGTTTGCAGTGCGTGCAATGTATCCGGCCGGCGCCACAACCACCCAGACTCCATCACAATAGGCGAGAGCCGTTAGACCGCTGCCCAGACCCGTGGGCGTGGTCGCA
>JAGRMX010000634.1 GCA_020441025.1 Leptospiraceae bacterium | reverse complement strand
TGATCTTCATCGATCGGGCTTGTTGCCTTGGCCGGATAGGAACAGCCCCCCATGGTGTAGATGAGCTTTTTCACCTTGTGGCGCGCCGCCTCCTCGAAGGTGAGGGCGGTCAGGATGGTGTTGCGGAAATAGAAATCGGCAGGAAACGCGCGATTGGCTCCGATGCCACCCGAATAGGCGGCCAGATGCACCACCACATCGGGGTTAATGTCATCGAACATGGCCTTCGTGGCGCGCGCATCCATCAAATCATAGTCAGCCGAGGAGACGCTAGCGACATTTTCCGCGCCATAATGCGCTTCGAGAACAGGCTGCGTGTGGCGGCCCAAAAATCCGGTCGCGCCGGTGAGGAGGACTTTTTCGGTCATTACGGCCTCTTGGTTTTAACATTTTCTTGTAGCTCAATAAGCGAGTCCACGAAAAACTTGGGGTTGTGATAGTCTCTGCCAGGATAAGGCGCCGGAACGTGTCCACCATTTTGCCGCCGCCGCAGTTCGGCAAGGAGTTCCGCTCCGGCCTCTTCCGGTTCGCCGTAGATCAATGCGCTTGTTGTATTATGCGACACGCCTGACCGCTGGCGAAATGAACAGACGATATCCTTCAATAGCAAATTGGCATTCGAGTAATCATTTGTGAAACTAACACGGACACTGGCTGTGCCCTCAGGGCAGATAAATGCCTGTTCGCTGTCAGCCAAATGCCCAGCAGCAGGCGTTCGCTCAGAAGCCGGGAGATATACAAAATACTGACGGGACAAGTGAGCGAGCACTTGCCCGGAAGCGTCCAAAAATTCGATTTCTATATCAAAAATTCTTGGATTTACGACCAGACGCGTGTCCATTCGTAACGTAAAGATATCACCAGCCAGCCCGCTTTTATGAACATGTAAGAACCCAAACCTGCCAGCAGAAACACAAAAAACGCCGCCTTGAAGCACACGCGCACCGAACACATCTGGGATAGAATTGGCAGAAATATCTGCTTTTTTCCGAAATTTTCTATCCAGAAGTAGGCTTTCGTCAAGGAGGTCGTGTGTTTCAACGAGAGTCGAACCCTCGATCATTTCCGTGTTCCATCTATGGAGTAATGGCCCGCATTCCGACTCCAACCAACTCCCTGATGGAGCGAGAACCGTTGCTCCCGCTGAAAGCGCTTCGACAAGAATGCCTGAACTGCGCTCGCGGTAAAGACCGCGATCATACATCAACAAAACAATATCGGACTCTTGCAGAACGCGGACGTAGGACTCCCGGTCAAGTGGCGTTTCGGCAAAAGTGATTCCATCTGGCCCGAGCGCGCGCAACTCTTCCAATGCCTGAGCTATTCCCGGTTCTCCGCCGGGGATATTGAAGTTACACTGAATAAAGAACTCGACCTGATCGCGCAATTCCGACTGGCGTATCGTGCGCACAATATCGGGAAGATGCAAGAAGCCCTTTTCCGTGCGGGCGTCACCGATATAGGCGATTTGTATTTTTCCGCGCGGATCCCGCGATGTAGGTTGCAGAGTATGCGGAATGGACAATGTATGAAATTTGCAAACGCCCAGCCCATTATACATTGCGGTGAGTTGGGGCGTATCCGTGCAAAACAGCATGCGATCACTCACATCCGAAACTGCTTTGCGAAGCGCCCGCGCTATTTGCGATTGTAGTGCTGCACTACGCAGCAGTTCATGCTGTGCGCCCTTCAGCGTATAATACAAGGGGCGACGCACCATAAAAATGGCTGCCGCATGCCGGTTTTTCTTCAGGAAACGGGCTGTATAGGCAATTTCGTTCTCGCCAGATGTAGTTAAAAACAATATTGGCTTTTTCAAAGAAGTACGGGCAACTCCCCGGTGCAGTTCCTTTCCGCTAACCCACCGGAATTTGAGAATTTGGTAGCCTTTGACCAACAAACTAAACAGGGAATCTTCCGCCGGGATCGCTTTTTGGTCCAGCCACA
>JAGRMX010000633.1 GCA_020441025.1 Leptospiraceae bacterium | reverse complement strand
GATTATTGATGATGGGTCGGGTTATCGAGGTCCGCCGCGCTGATCTGGTTATTTGGTTGCAGTGAATCCCCGTGTATTGGTTTTTTATACGCAGTTTTTGCGGCTTTTGCAAGAATCCGCTCATTACACGCAGGGAATGAAGTCGCATTATTCCGGCGTGGTCATTTTCAGAGGTGCGGCCAGCGCTTCGTATTCCGCCGCTAAAGCGGGCAGGCCTATTCGGTTTGCCGTTTTAGCAGACTCCATCAAATACCGGTCAATTCTGTCTTTCACCATGGGGGTTAATTGCCGAATAATGATTTCCAATTCAGTTGCGTTGCCGGGTCTCCATAATTCCCGATGTTCGGCGTTCAGCAAAAAATAAACGGCGGTATGCTCTCTATTGTGCGCATCGGTTTGCCAGTCGCGTAGGTCATCCAGATAACGCCAGGCCAGTGCGAAGGTTTCATATGCATGTCGTACATCCGCCATAAAATCCCCGCCCAGCGGGATGGCCAGAGTGGTGGGCATGACAATCCAGGTGGCTGTCTGTAATCGAAAACGTTGCTCATAAGTTGCCAGATCTTCTACCGGGGACCGGTAGTGCACGCCCGCAAAATAATCATTGATCAACGCGTTCTGCGTATACTGGAAATCCGGAATGTCATGGCCTGCGAGCGCGGTCAGATTCATGAACGATTGCCAGGCGTGCGTACGCAACTGCAAATGTAAATGATCGATGGGGATATCTCCGTCAGACAGATGATCGTCATACATATGCAGAAACATCGCCAGGGCCTGTGCTTGAACGGCCGAGTTCAGTACGGACGCGTGCATATTCGCATTCAATTTGTATAACCAGTACAACACAGTCCAGGCCGGAGAATAGTACCGGTCAAAAAAATTCAATAGACGGGGTATACTGTTATTCGCGTAATGTGACTGCACAAATAGCGCGGCCGAGGCGCTCAATGTGGTCGGAAGTCCGGCGAACAAGTCGGGCAGAACGCGGTTCATTTTAAGCAGTAGAGCCGATTGCTCGGCGTTCAACGATATTTTTCCGAATTCTACATTCATGGGTCGATTTCGCGAACTACAATATTAATAAAACCTGCATGCAAACTGGAGACGGATATATGAGCAAAGGCTATGCTGATTTTATCAAGGATATTGCGGAAAATAAAGAGTTAAATGAGGAACTGTGCTCGGCGGCTCCCTTCGCGGACGTGAACATACTACAAAAATGGTTTACCGATCGTGGTTATGCTATTTCCGACAGGGATGCCGATACTATTTTCCAGAGTCAGGATATGCTCTTGCAAGAAGGGGAGAATATCGCCTATTGAAATATTCCGATTCTGAATAAACCGAATTCGTAACTCTATTCATGCAACATGATAATTCCACCGATTTCGGCGGGTACATTCGTCGAAAACCTGCGCATGTGTTTGAAATCAGGGCGGCAGCGGATTACCGTGACGCGTTGCAACGACTGAACCTATCAGTCAATAAAACGGACGTGCGCATTCGAGGAGCGGCGCATACTTCCGCCGGTCAAACCCTGATTGAACAGGGCGCGATTCTAAGAAACTTCCATGCGTCTCGCGCACCCGACAGGGCGACGTTATCGCCCGATGGTGCACTGCGTGTTTCCTCGCGCTCGGCATGGTATGCGATCGAGCGATATTTAAATCGTCGTGGCCGGTCCATCCCGGTGCTCACCGACTATTTATGGTTGAGCGTCGGCGGTACTGTATCTATCGGCGGAATCGGTGTCGATTCGATACGACATGGTCTGCAGGTGGATCATATTCGTTCCTTGCAATTGCTGGATGGAAACGGTCGTTCGTATGATTGCTCGCGGACGAGCAACGCCGAATTGTTCCGGTTCGCACTGGGTGGCATGGGCCGAATCGGATTTATAGAATCAGTTTCCATCGAGACGATACCGCTCCATCCGTACGAACCGA
>JAGRMX010000632.1 GCA_020441025.1 Leptospiraceae bacterium | reverse complement strand
ACCGTCCGGATCCGCTGTGGGATCATCCAGTACATCCTGAAATTGCCCATCGGTGAACTCTGCTGTGGCGCTGGTGGCCATGGGCATACGCAACAACGATTTGGGACTCATGATAATCAATGGTTTGCGATAGTCGCGCTTCATCTGGCGACGAATCAGATGAAAATACTGGGCCGGCGTGGTCGGATTGCAGACCTGGATATTGTTCTGGGAACACAACTGTAAAAAACGCTCCAGCCGGGCACTGGAATGCTCGGGCCCCTGGCCCTCATAGCCGTGCGGAAGCAACAGTACAATCCCGCTCATGCGATTCCACTTGGCCTCGCAACTGGAAATGAATTGATCGATGATTACCTGCGCACCGTTGGCAAAATCACCGAACTGGGCTTCCCATATAACCAGAGTACGCGGATCGGCCAGAGAATAGCCGAATTCAAAGCCCAGCACCGCCACTTCCGAGAGCAGGGAATTCATAATTTCAAAACGAGCGCGGGACGGATTCAAATGCGCCAGCGGAATGTACGGTTTTTGATTCTCCAGGTTGTAGATCGCCGCATGTCGATGACTGAACGTGCCTCGCCGGGCGTCCTGACCGGAAATACGGACCGAAACCCCTTCGAGCAGAAGCGCACCGTAACATAGACTTTCGGCCATACCCCAATCAATACGATCTTCACTGACCATTTGCACGCGTTGCTGGAGCAATCTTTCAATTTTGCGATGCGCCGGGAAATTATCCGGTACCGTGGTTACATGTCGGGTAATATGCTCCAATCTATCCGGAGAGATGGTCGTATCCGGTTCCGAGAGGGCATTGGCGCGCTTGAATCCGCTCCACTGACCGGCCAGAGTTTCGCGTTCAATTTTATGCTGTTCGTTCTTTATCCGTTCAAAAGCCGTTTCCAGTTCCTGATTGCGGCTCTGTTTAATCTCATCCAGTTCGGCCTGGTCGAAGTTGTCCGATTTTAAGCGCTCTTCATACAGAGTTACCGTAGAGGAGTGCTTCTTAATACGATCATACATGACCGGTTGGGTAAAGGCGGGCTCATCCGTCTCATTGTGACCCCAACGGCGATAGCAAATTAAATCGAGAAAAATATCCGTGCGAAATACCTGTCGCCATTCCAGACACAATTGGACGGCGCGATAACAGGCTTCCGGGTCGTCGCCGTTTACATGAAAGATAGGCGCCTGCAACATTTTGGCCAGGTCGGTACAATAAGGCGTGGAGCGTCCTTCTTCCGGCAGGGTGGTAAAACCGATTTGATTGTTCACGATAATGTGCAGCGCGCCACCCACCCGGTAACCTTCGAGGCCGGACATATTCAAACATTCATAGTTGATGCCCTGTCCGGCAAAAGCCGCGTCGCCGTGAATGATAACCGGCAGGTAACGAGTGCGTTCTTTATCATTGCCCCGGGTTTGCCGTGCGCGTACCGATCCCAGAACCACCGGATTGATAACTTCCAGGTGCGAAGGATTGAACGCCAGACTCAAATGCACGTTTTCGCCGGTCAGGGCGGCGACGTCGCTGGAATATCCCATGTGGTACTTTACATCGCCGGCCACTTCCTCCGCGTCGATGTTTTCGTCAAATTCGGCAAAGATTTGCATGATGTCTTTGCCCATGACATTTTTGAGTACGTTAACGCGTCCTCGATGGGCCATGCCGATGACTATCTGGCGAATTTCGTACGATCCGGCGTTTTCCACCACGGATGCCAGAGTGGGAATGAGGCTTTCTCCGCCTTCCAGGGAAAAGCGCTTCTTGCCCGGATAACGTCGGGCTATGAATTTCTCCAGGCTTTCGGCCGACCAGAGCTTATCGAAGAGCATGCGCTGCACCGCTTTGCGAGGCGCATCCAGGTGGCGTTCATTCTCCAGATGTTCAATGATCCAGTTACGGCGCGATTCATCGCGAATATAAAAGAACTCGGCCCCGATGGAATCACAATACACCTTCTCCATGTGCTGGATGATATTGCGCAGCGTGT
>JAGRMX010000631.1 GCA_020441025.1 Leptospiraceae bacterium | reverse complement strand
AGCTCTTTAAGGCTCTTGCCTTTCAGTATTTGAGGATCTTGTTTTTCCATTTTAGTTCTGATATAAATGCTTATTTCTTTAATCTGCTTTTATGATTTATTAATCCTGGGCATTGTTTGATTCGGGGATGCATTCCGGATTGAGCCAATCTGTGTGCTTGTATTTCTTTATATAGATTTATCGATACCTGTTTATCAATTTCTCTTTATTCATTTATATCTGTGGATAATGGTTTCTGAAAAAATGGTTCCCCGGTATAGCATATCTCAGGTGTGTGACAGCCCTATTTTCTACCTTACATGTTTTTTGCGTATTTCTTCCCAGTATATCATAGCATGATAGTGAGACATGTTCTGCTTGACTTTGCCTGTATTCTATGATAATGACGGCGGCCTGCGACCACGGTCCGGCGACCAACTCAAGTACAGAAATGCAGATTATCCCTCCTCCTGACCTCCCACGGGGGTGGGATAATTGTGCGCTCAGGCAGGAACTACGCCGCTACGTACAATACGAGCATATAAATCGGCGGAGGGGCGCAGTATGCGCTTTTGCGAATCATAATCCATTTGAACCAGGCCAAACCGGGCGCTGTAACCTTCGGCCCATTCAAAGTTGTCGCAAAAGGACCAGTGATAATACGCATCCACCCGGGCGCCGTCCTGCATCGCTCGATGTAACTCGGTCAGATGCGATTTAATATAATCACCACGCAAATGATCGTCACCATCAGCCACACCGTTTTCGGTAATGCGAATGGGCAATCCATAGCGTTCATGCACATCCCGCACCAGACGATACAATCCTTCCGGATAGATTTCCCATCCCAGGTCGTTTTTCGGAGCGTCGGGCTTAAATTCCTGTTTGATGAAAAGACTGCCGATATTCCAGAGCGAGAAGCTGATCATATCGCGTGTATAATAATTCAATCCAAAAAAGTCCCAGGCATTCCCATCGTGTACCTTTTCGCCCTTACCGAACGGAGTGAGCAGTCGGCCTTCCTGAATGGAATCGGGGAAAGCGCGATTGAATCGATAATCCGCTTCGCGGCAGCGATCCAGATCTAACGGATTCTCCGGATTGGCCGGATCCATCACGCGCATATGTTTGGCGATGGAGATTTGCGGTGCGGCCCAGTTCTTTTGCGCGTGAGTTTCGCGTATATAATCGTATAATTTGAAATGTGCCATCAACATATGGCGCTGTGTTTTCAACGAGTTTAAATATCCACCCAGCCCTTTCTCTCCCGGCGGCCAGTCGCCGAGCAAATAACCCATGACGGCGTACACATTGGGTTCATTGAAGGTGATGTAATCGCTGGCCAGATCACCCACGCCGGGAACGATGAATTCAATGAAATCATAAAATTCCTTTAAGTTTTCTTCGACGGTCCAGCCGCCCTTTTCGAGCCACCATTGCGGAATGGAGAAGTGATTCAGGGTCAACAGGGGACGGATGCGTTTGGATACCAGGCTGGAAAGCATGCCGCGAAAATGATCCAGGGCCTGCCGATCGAACGGAGCGCCGGGTGCGTGTTGAAAGCGAGACCAGTCTACTCCCAGTCGATAGGTTTTTAACCCTAACTTTTTCATGATCTTGAAATCTTCTTCGTAGCGTGTCCAGTGTTCACAGGCGGTGAAGCAGGATGATCCGTCCTTGATTTTGCCCGGCATCTGGCACCAGTGGTACCAATCCGAGTTTACATCGCCGCCATCCACGTGCGTGGCCGCCGTCGCCGCGCCCCAGAGGAATCCGGCCGGAAACATTTTACGTCCGGAGCCGGACGATTGTAATCGAGTGCGCGCGGAAGTTATGGCCTTCTTAAACCGATCGAGGGCCTTATCCGAACCGCCGCTTCCGGTTGTAGATTGAGTTTTTGATTTCGATTTTGAAGTAGATTTTGAAGTAGATTTTGAAGTAGATTTTGAAGTAGATTTTGAAGTAGATTTTGAAGTAGATTTTGAAGTAGATTTTGAAGTAGATTTTGAAGTAGATTT
>JAGRMX010000630.1 GCA_020441025.1 Leptospiraceae bacterium | reverse complement strand
TATAAATCCACGGGAGGCGATCCCTTCACCGGAGGTACATCCGTGGCCAATGTTTTCGGCCCCATCAATACCGGCGGCGTGGTTTCGGTAAGCTATGATATATCCGGTTGTAATACGGCCGCCTGTACGCTGGGCTTTCGCTATCGAACCGATAGCAACAGTAATGCGGCCTGGGACGGCGTGGGTATCGTACAATTCAGCATTAAGAGCTTTAACAACAGCGGCTATGGTTTGCTAAACGGAACTTCAATGGCATCACCGCATGTGGCCGGTATTGCCACCATGATTCGGGCGCGCAATCCGGACTTCACTTATGCCGATGTGGTTACCGCTCTGGAAGACTATGGTACTCTGGCGGGCGGCATTTCCGGTTCCACCAAAACCGGTCGAGTGGTCAACGCGGCCAATTCCCTGAAGCACATTCCGAAAACTACGGGGCTGTCTCTTTCAGTTCTTTAATAATAGAATCTGAAAAAATCGATCCGGTCCTGACAGGCTGCCGTAGCGGCAGCCTGTTCATTTAAAAAACAATTTACGCGATTTCTCCACCGCAACTGGAACCCGCACCCGCCGTACAACCAAAACAATGATTGGCCAACGCAATTTCGCGGCGTTGAATCGCGGTATAATTGAAATCGTCGATATGGCCGATGGCCGCCGGTAATTCCAGCATCTGATTGAAGTCGCAGTCGTACAGGCGGCCGTCATAGCCCACGGAAATTTGGTGTCGGCACATCAAACCTTCAATTGTAGCCGGATTAAACGCATTCACCAGTAAATCCATGAACTCATGAAACTTCTCGGACCGCAGCAACGCGTCCAGGAAGCGACTGATGGGCATATTGTTTATACAATAGAGATTATGAAAGCTAATGCCATAACGCCGCGCCAGCGACTCCTTGAATTCACGCTCCAGTTGTTGCTGAGGGGCACTGAGAAATAATCCGGTAGGATTGTACACCAGGTGCAGGGGCAAGCGATCGCCGTAGCCCAGCGAATTCAGGAATTGCAGGCCGCGAATGGATTTTGTATGCACACCACGACCGCGCTGGGCATCCGTACGCGACTGAGCGAAATGCGGTAGCGAGGCGATAATTTCCACCTGATTGCGCGCCAGAAAAACACCCAGGTCGGATTGACCGGGCTCCTCCAGCACGGTTAGATTACAGCGATCAATGACATGCTTACCCAGAGCGCGACTTTGCTCCACCAGATAACGAAAATGCGGATTCAATTCGGGCGCACCGCCGGTGATATCCACCACTTCAATATCCGGCACTTCTGCAATCACTGCCAGACACTTATCGATTGTGGCGCGATCCATACTCTCGGTGCGGATGGGAGAGGCGTCCACGTGACAGTGATGACAGGCCTGATTGCAAACTTTACCGACGTTGATTTGAAATGTCTTCAGGGATAAAGGCTTCAGTTGTGCCATTCCCCGTTCTTTCAACCGCGTCGGGAAGTCATGGGACGCGGCTTCCAGTTGATTCATTTGTTCGGCGGTGGTCAATTTCGGCACGATGCTCTCCTGTTTTTTAATTTCGCGGTCTTCCGCACCACAGGTTACAGAGTACAATCGCATTGCCCCCGTAATGCTTCCGTCGGTAACGCGGTTTATATTGAAAGCTCATCGATTTTATTCATCATCTGCACACTGTGTACCAGCGCGATTCCGGCGGACATGGACGCGGCCACGTGCACCGCTTCGTTCATCTGTTCTTCATCCGCTCCCTTTTCCAGACATGTGGAACTGTATGCGTCGATGCAATACGGACACTTTAATGCATGCGCCACCGCCAGGGCGATCAGCGCTTTTTCGCGTTCACTTAACGCGCCGGCCGCCATACTCTTATTGTAGTAATCAAAAAACGCGCGGCCCAGCTCCGGATTGGTGCGGGTGATGTCGCCGAATTTTGCAAGATCGGCGCTGTCATAGTAATGGGGTCGTTTTGTACTCATGCACGATTAGAGGCGCTCTTTCCGAATTGGTCACTGATTTTTGAG
>JAGRMX010000062.1 GCA_020441025.1 Leptospiraceae bacterium | reverse complement strand
GTGCATTTCTTTAAGATGGAACCCGGCGATGTGATCATCATGGGTTCGGATGGTCGCGACGACATAGACATGACTCCCGATGAACCGGTGCGCACAATCAATGAAGATGAGTTCCTGTTTTTGAAGCGTGTGGAAGAGTCGGATGGCGATCTGGATGGGCTGGTGAACTCCATTAACGCGCAGGGCGTCATCACCGACGACCTTTCGCTGTTAAAGCTGGGTTTTAAGGTCGATCAACGCGTACGCAGCAGTGCCCAGGATGATTTTGTCGAAGATGCCGATCGGGTGGTGATTGATATCGACGTGCATGATGAAGGTCCGGCCATCGCCGCCGGTGATTCGGATTTTGATGAGCTCTTTCATAAGGGCCGCGAACTGGCGCGTGAAGGGCGACATCAGGACGCTCTGGACGTCTTAAACCGGGCGTATGAGATCAACCCGGACAATCCGTCCCTGAATCGCATTATGGGCGTACTCACTTTTAAAGGTCAGGATTACGAACGGGCCGTTGAAATTTTGAATCGCTATCTGGAAATGGATGCCAGCGTGGTCGATTTCTGGTTATATCTTTCCATAGCCCACAAACGCACCGGCGATCTGGATCGGGCGTTGACGGCGGCCCGGAAGGTGGCGGAGTTGGATCCCAATCGCGTTATTAACCTGATCAACCTGGCGGATATTCACAGCAAACTGGGTGACCGGGATACGGCCCGCCAGTATGTGGATCGCGCGCTGGAGCTGGACCCCGGCAATCGCCAGGCTCAATCCCTGATGTCGGGTATTAGTTGATCTATGTTGGTACGCTTTAAAGAAATCCTGGATCAGATTCAGAAGATCGACCGCGATATAGAGGACTTACGACGGTTGCGCGCACGCGTACCGGAGAATCGTACTTTTACGGACGGCCTGTTGATTTCGTTCGATAAACAGATCAACGAATTGTTGAATCGCAAAATTTCGTTGGAAGAACTTGAAATCGAAAAACCGTCCGCCGAACTGGTGCAGGAATTATTTTCGGTGGATGTGGCCACATCCACACGCATCCGCGCCGATCGCATTACCATACCGGGAGTCGCGCCTACCGCCGAAGAAGAGAAAGTCGTCGCCTTTCTGCGTGAAATGCCCAAGACGGAAATTCACCTGCACATGGAAGCGTGTATTTCTCGCGAAACTCTGTGCGGCATGCTGGATAAAAATAATGTTCCGTATGAACCGGCTGAAATTGAAAAGCTGTATAAGTTCTCCAACCTGCAGGAATTCATTAAGCTGTTTCTATTTATCATCGATTCGGTTAAGACTGCGGATGACTTTGAGTTAATATTCAAGAACCTGCGCGAGTATCTGGAATCCAATTCGGTGTACTACGCCGAGGTGTTCCTCGCTCCGTCGCGTATGGTGCAGAATGGACTGGATTTTAACGAGATTGCATCCATTCTCGATCACCTGAGTACGCAATGCCGACGCGACGGCGGTCCGGAAGTGAAGTATCTCTTTGATGTTTCGCGGACTTTCGGCGTGGAGAATGCCAGCAAAAATTTACAGCGCATTTTGAATGCCCGGGCCAGCAATATCATCGGCATCGGCCTGGGCGGCGCGGAACTGATGGGCCCCGCCCGGGAATTTAAAGACGTATTCGCACAGGCCCACGCGGAGGGGCTGCGGGCGGTGGCGCATGCCGGGGAAGATGACGGGCCCTGGTCGGTGCGGGATGCGGTGGAGATTCTGGGTGCCGAACGCATCGGGCATGGAACCTCCGCCATTCAGGACCCGTCTCTGATTGAACTGTTACGCACGAGAGAAGTACCCATTGAGATTTGCCTGACATCCAATTTGTTTACCGGAAAGTATGTACGCGAACCGCAGGATCACCCCGTGCGTCGCTATTATGACGAGGGATTGATCTGTACCATCAACACGGATGACCCGGAGATTTTCAATGTTACACTCACGGACGAATACTTTAAGTTTTATCGCCATCTGGGTTTTTCTATTTCGGAGTTGATCGACCTGAACCGGCAGGGAGTATATTCTACTTTCCATCCCGATCCGGCGTCGCTCTGGAAAAAAGCCGGTGCGCAAATTACAAAGCTACGGGATAAATATAAACTGTAATCGATCATCGTATCTTTCAGCAACTATACGGCCCCGGAAGTTCGCGGTCAAATTTACGCATAGCTTCCAGTTATTACGATTTATTCAGTAATTTTGAGGCAGGCAGGCATACAGCAGAACCACGCGGCAGGTGTCGGGAGTATCGTAAAAATGTCCGCGAATCTGGGCCTCATCGAGGCATTCACTCCAAAGACCGCGCGCATTCATTCCGAGCCTTAAATCCCATTCGGATTGCATTTGCCAGTCCGCTTCCGTCAGACTGAGCCATTTGGTATGACCATTGCGAACAGCCTGATCGCGACAGCGCTTGCGTCGCTCCTGCAGGCTGAGGTAATGTATGACGGTTTTCGTATTGCCATCCTGGCCCGTAACCAGGACGCTTTCACGGGGAGGCGGTAATAATGCCTGACCCTGAATCTGAACGTGGTCATCCAGGAAATAATAATCGCGGTCTATGGCTCCCGGAGCGGGCTCCGGATTGGCCTGTATCCACGCGCATTGGGTCAAACAGCTAATCAGACCGGTGAGCAGTGCGGTTGAAATACGCTTGCTAATCACCCGACATACAGGGTTATAACGGAACCAATCCATCGGATTCCGATTGCATTGAAGATTGGATATCATGCCGACACAACTACGCAAATTCAAGTTCAGAGCCATTCCGCTGGTTTTGATTTTCTGCGCCTCCGTTTTTCCATTAAAGGCTTCCAGTTCCGGTATTCTGGTGCTGCCTTTTTTAATCCAGGGAAATCCGGAGAAAGTGGGATTGAGCGATGTAGCGCAGTTGCCGGAACATATGCAGCAGGCCGCTCATTTCCTGCTCCCCACATTGCGATCCTACCCGCTTCAGAATCTGGAGTCCACCCGCAGCAGTCTGGAAACAGCCGGTTGGAGTTCCGGTGAAACTCTGGATCAGCGTCTGGCGGATCGTATTTGCATCGCCGCGCGGGTGGATTATCTGGTGGCGGGTAGCGCTCAATTTATCGAAGCCAGTCAGACATTTATTAAGAGTAGCGTCTATTCCTGCCGCGAGCATAAAATCGCAGCGTCCGCCCGGGAAGCGGGTTCGGTTGCGCAGCTACAATCACTGATGCGAAAGGCATTACTCGCTTCGACGCCTTTTTTGCCGGCCGCCCAAAACGCGGTCGATGCGTCACCCGGACAACATGCCGATCAGCGACCTCTGGATCTGGCTATTATACTGGATTATTCGGGCTCCATGATAGCGGATATCCCCTCCATTTTGCGGTCTTTGACGGCCATACATGGGGCTTTGCCGTCCGGCAGTCGATTGGGCGTTGTGGCGATGAATGGCAGCTCGGTAGGCGGGAACATTGAGATTCTTCCGTTCACAACCGAATGGACCGCGACGCTGGAAACGCTGTATCGAAAAAAAGCGGGCGGTAGCAACAACGTAGCGGCGCTGGAAAGCGCGCTCTCCATTGTGAATCAGTATCGGGACTGGCAGGCCCGCCGCATGTTGATGATCTTTACGACGGTCGGCTCCGGCGAGCGTCGCATGACCGGTGTGGAAAGCCAGTTGCGTCGTCTACAATCCAGCGGGATTCAATTGCGATTGTTCCCGGTCTTAAATCAGGATTACAGTCAACGGGCGGAATGGCAGCGATTGATGCGTGTGTTGAGTTTACCGTCCGCCGAACTGGTATATGGTCGTGAAATTCTATTCGCGGACGGACAATCCGGTTTTATGGTGCTCAAATCCAATCGGTTTTATCATACAACCGGTTCTCAGGATATCAGCGGTCTGATTCAACGAGATCGACTGGACATGAACGTTTTACGCGATATTGAAACGATACACTATCAGCGCGAGGACCTGAATTTGAATCGCTTACCCCGGGCCTATGCCAGGGTGACCGGTCGACGGCTTACCAGTATGGGACCGGTAGTTTCCAACCTGGAAGTGCGGATGGCCGCGTTGGTGGGCGGCACGGCCGATTTAACGGACGGAAACCGACTGACACCGGTGCTGGTGAAAAATAGAGGTCATGCATTTCGGATTTATGTACGCGATGCCGCGATGGTGGAGCGGTTGCGCTCTATGCGAAACCAGAATATCTATCTGGGATTACAATTCCGATCCGATGCCACAACCAGTGCGGGGATTGTCAATTTGCCCGGGCCGGTGTATATTCGAAACTATGCAACCGTGCCGCAACTGTTCATTCAATCGCACGAACGATTGGTGCGCCTGCCTGCCGGCGCGATTGATAGCCAGGACATCTGGTTTTTATTCGTAACAATTCTGGAAATTGAAGATGACCGATCAGGCGACATCCGGAGGTAACGAAAAATTACCCGCAGCCGTGAGCGAACTGCAAAACGACGCCGGTGAATTGCCGGCGCTGGCAGCAGGTCTGGTTCATGAAATCAAGAACCCCCTGGGCGCCATACATTTGCACCTGCAATTACTGGAAGGTTATGCCGGCGATATTGACGACGCCGATTTGCGCGGCAAGGTCCAGGGAAAAATTGCCGTAATCAAACGCGAGATCCTGGGATTGAATCGGACGCTGCATAATTTTTTTAATCTTATCCGGCAGCAAAAAAGCGACGTTCCCGAGTCGGTGGATTTAAACGCCGTGTTGCATGACGTAGTCAGCCTGATAGAGCCGCAGGCCCTGCGTGAGGGCATCGATTTACGCTTTGAACCGGAAGATGTTTTTCCTTTAAGGAAAGTGGATCCGGCTTTCATCAAGCAAATTGCCATTAATCTGGTGTTGAATTCCATTCGGGCCTTCGATGAGTCTCCGCGTCCTATGGAAGAACGCGTAATTCGGGTGCGCTCCGGTACCCAGAAATCGTTTGCTTATTTTCTGGTTTCGGATAATGGCCCCGGTATTCCGGCCAATGTGCAGGCAAAAATGTTTGAGCCCTTTTACTCCACCCGGGAAGGTAAGGGCAGCGGCCTGGGTTTGACGCTGGTTCGAAAAATGGTCCAGGAAATGGGAGCGCATCTGGAAGTGCACAGTACGCCCGAACAGGGCACCACCTTCGCGATTTTCTTTCGCGGGGAAGACCTGCGTTCGGACGCTTTGCCGGATGCGGGCGTGGTAGTAAGCCACGGTAAATTGTAATCGATTGTTTTTGTTTGCTCTGTGTTTTAGTTTGTTTTTAGAATCGCGCGTGCTATAACCTTTATGCAGGCTGCTACAATTGGCCATGGCGAATATATTAATCATAGAAGACAACGCGGCTCAACGTGAAGCTCTGGAAGAGTTTCTGACGGCCACCGGGGACGAACACCGGGTGTATCTGGCTCCCGATGGTGAACTGGCCCGGGCGGTATTTAAAGAGCGCGCTCTGGATTTGATTATCAGCGACCTGATGCTGCCGGACACGACCGGCATCGAACTGGTTCGCGAATTCCGTCAGTCCAGTGATATACCATTTTTAATTATCACCGGTGAACCGTCCATCGAGTCGGCGGTGGAAGCTATCCAACTTGGTGCGAACGATTATCTGACCAAACCGGTGGACCTCCGTCTGTTAAAAAAGAAAGTAGAAGCGTTATTGGAAGGAGTTCGCCTGCGGGTGGAGAATCGGAATCTACGCGCGCGTCTTTCGGATACTTTTCACGCGGATAAAATTATCGGCAACGCCACGGCTCTACACGACGTATTGGAGAAGTGTCGGCAGGTTGCCCCGGCGGATGTAACCGTATTGATTGAAGGCGAAAGCGGAACCGGTAAAGAATTGATCGCCAATCTGTTGCATGAGAATTCTGCGCGCAGCAGTCGCCCGTTTATTAAAGTAAACTGCGGCGCCATTACGCGCACATTGCTGGAATCGGAATTATTCGGAGCGGTAAAGGGCGCGTATACCGGTGCGGACAGATCGCGACCGGGTTACTTTGAGTCGGCCAACGGCGGTACGATTTTTCTGGATGAAATCGGCGAAATGGATCTGGAAAGTCAGGTGCGCCTGCTGAGGGTCATCGAAGAAAAAGAAGTCGTACGCATCGGTTCCAGCAAGGCAACGCCGGTGGATGTGCGTATCATCGCAGCAACCAATAAAAATCTGATACAGGCGGTGGATGCGGGTGATTTTCGGGAAGATCTGTACTATCGCCTGGCGGTAATTCGTTTGCAATTGCCCGCCCTGCGTGAACGCACCGATGATATACCCGTGTTGTTCAATCACTTCGTTACTCAGTTTAATGAGAAGTATAATAAGTCGGTTACGCGCATGGCTCCCGACCTGCTGGATTTTTTTCAGGCTTACAACTGGCCCGGAAATATTCGCCAGTTTCGCAATGTAATTGAAGGAATGGTGGTTCTGGCGACGGAAGATGTACTCGAAAAGAAAGACCTTCCGCGTGAGTTGCAAAGCGGTCCAAGAACAGATGAACGTCGCTTACAGGATAATGTTATAGCCGGTATATCTCTCGAAGATTATGAACGAGCCATCATCGCGCGTAATTTACAATTACATGGTGGGAATCGCGAAAAGACCGCGCAGGTGCTTGGAATCAGCGAGCGCACATTGTATCGTAAAATAAAAGATTACGATCTGGCGCGTTGATGTTATATGCTCAAAACGGATACGATTCTGGTATTAGCGCGTTCCCGTCAGGGGGAAGCGGACGGTATTGCCCGGGTTCTGGCGGAAAGCGGCGAATCCTTCGAAGTCCGGGTGCATGGAATATTTGCGTCGCGAAACCGCAGTAGTCTGATTATCGAACCCGCCGCGAAAGTGCGTCTGGTTTATTATGAGCGCGATAAAATCTCTTCCGCTAAAGAAGGACAATTGCTCGAGCGTTATGAAGATATTAAAGCCAATTATCGATTGTGGCAACTGGCGGCGTACTATCTGGAATTGACCGCCCTTGCCGCCCGTCAGGGTCCCGCGCCGGAGTTATTCGTTTTACTGGAAGGCGTACTGCAAACCCTGCGTGGCTCCGAATGGGCGGCGGGCAGCTTAAACACGTTTTATCAGATACGCATATTGCACTTGCTCGGCATCCTGGGAGCGACGGATGCGTGCAACCAGTGCGGCTGCGAGTTGCGGGCGTATGACACGGCGCTATGGAATTTTCCCGAAATGCATTTCAATTGCCCCGATTGTGCCGATGTCACTCATCGGCGTGATGCGCTGGCGGCTGCGTGGATACACAAAGCCGCCACACGGCGTTACGGACGTTTTCATGCGGGGTTAATGGCGGCAACCGCGGAAGACGACCGAAAATATCTTGATGAGCGCCTGCATGACGTGCTCACTTATTTTCACGGTCGGCCTTTCATTTCCGCCCGGGGATTGTATGCGGAAAAAAGCACTTTGCATTGAGAAATTATTTGCATTTCATTCGGCGCGTTCTTAAATGCAGACGGCACTCTGTAAATATGCGGAAAAATTTCTTAATTGAGCAAGATGTCATTATCATTCGCGCGGGGGCCGATGTTTAATGCTGCGGCAAAGGCGGGTTGGATTTGAAAGGTAAAGTCGGAAGAAGCATCGGCTCCGTATTCTTAATCACTGCACTGTCCGTTATGGTGATTGTGTTGGGTCTCGATCTAATCAATCCGGAATATACCGGCGCGCTCGGTCGGGCGCTGCGAGCGGAGCGGGAACGATTGAATACTCGCCTACGGATTCTGGTACAACTGACGCACAAAAACCCCGATGCAAAGCGTACAGCCGGCGATGAACGCACCGGTGAAGACGGTACATCCGATTCCAATTCTACCCGTGCGGATAATCCTTCCCGGTAGATTCGGCCGCCTGTCTGGATGCTCATAAATCGCCGCGAAAGAATACTATGAATATTATCAGTCTTGCAGTTCCGGCCTTCCTGATTTTGATTCTGATTGAAATCGTGCTTGGTTATGTGCGCGGTCGGCGCTACTATCGCCTGAACGATTCCATTGCCGATTTGAGTACCGGTCTGATTTTTTCGATTGTCGGAGTCGGAGTAGTGCTCGCGGCGATTGTGGTGTATGACGACATTCGCCAATCCGTTTCCATCCAGCGTTTATTCGGAGTGCCCGAAATACCGACGGATAATGTATTCGTATGGGTTGCTCTTCTGGTGACGGTCGATTTCATTTACTACTGGTTTCATCGAGCCACACATGAGATTCGATTTTTCTGGGCGTTTCACGTGACCCACCATTCCAGTGAGGAATTCAATTTAACGGTGGCGTTGCGACAATGCGCCTTTCAACGTATGCTGGAGTATCCGTTTTACTTTCCGCTGGCATTGCTGGGGGTTCCCTGGCCCATGTTCTTTCTGTGTCATGGCATATTAAAAATATATCAGTTCTGGGTGCATACCAGGCACATTGGAAAGCTGGGTGTGCTGGAATCGTTCATGCTGACTCCGTCGCACCATCGTGTGCATCACGCTCGCGATCCGCAGTACATCGATCGTAATCACGGCGGTATATTCATTATCTGGGATCGTATGTTCGGGACATACGCGGAAGAAATCGAAGAACCGAACTATGGTCTGACTACCAATCTGGCATCATTCAATCCTTTGCGCGCTAATTTACACGTACTCGCCGAATTGTGGCGGGATGTGCGTCAAACCCGGCGATTACGGGATAAGCTGCGCGTACTGTACAGGGCTCCCGGCTGGCGACCGGACGACCTGGGAGGTCCTCGAGCAGCCGCCGAAGTGCCCGTCGACTATCAGAAATATAATCCGGTACTGAGCAAGTCCGAGCAGATGTATGTGCTGATTCAATTTCTGCTTACGTTGGGCGTCGCTTTCGGTTTTCTACAGGCCGCCAGGGCCGGATTGAGCGTATGGTTGGCCGTGCCCTGGAGTATATTCGCCGTGTACGCGCTCACATCCATCGGAATTGTGTTGGATCGTCGAACGATTGCCGTGTGGACCGAGAGCGTCCGACATGCCTTGATGTTACTGGCCTTGCCGATCATACATGTGAGCGGGCATCTAACCGATATAGCACTATTGCTTTTGCTCATGCCTATTCTACTCAGCTGGTTGTGGCTGTTGCGCCTGCCGATTGCCGGGTTGCACACTTCCGGATCTTAGCGGTCGTCCCCAAACCAACCATGGTATTTGGGATAGCCCATTACGATATCCAATCCTTTGCCAAAGGACTTGCTCCGGCGGGGTCTCATTTCATAGTGGGCGCAGTCGACGGTTATTTGACTGTTGCGTGCGTCGCGGCAGAATTTCCCACTCGGTGTGTTATCGAAAATGCAAATGCTCAAGCAACAGGTAATTGAAATCATTCAAAAAGCTCTGCACAATCTGGATTCGCAGGTGGCGGGTGCGGTACCCGAAGTGCGTATGGAGAACGCGCGCGATGAAAAATTCGGCGATTATGCCTGCCTGCTGGCCATGGATAAAAACATTCGGGAGCGTTTTGCCGAGAACAACGCAGCGTTTAAGAACCCGAAAGTTTTCGCAGAGGCCATTTGTGAACAATTAAATCGGCTGCAATCTGAAGTCATCGAAGCGGTAGAAGTGGCCGGACCTGGTTTCATTAATATAACTATTGCCGCCCGGGCTCAGTATGCTTTTGTACACCAGGCCCGCCGCGATCACAGTACATACGGACGCAGTCAGTGTGCCGATCCTCGTAACATCATCTTTGAATTTGTTTCCGCCAATCCCACCGGGCCGCTGAACGTGGTGTCCGCCCGGGCCGCCGCTCTGGGCGATTCCTGTTGCAACTTGTTGGAGGCCGTCGGGGAGCGGGTACATCGGGAATTTTATGTAAACGATTTCGGCAATCAGGTGAATCAACTGGGAGTCAGTTGTCTGCTGCGCGCCCTGGAATTGAACGGATGCAAACTGAAGTTTGCCGAAAAACAGAAAGGCGAAGCGGAACCGATTTATCCGGAAGGGCCCGGCCTGCGTTTCCCGGCCGGCGGTTATCATGGCGATTATATTATCGATGCGGTGCGGGCCGTGCTGGAAACGGACTCGGATTTATTGCCGTCCGCGGAAACACTCCAATCGCTTGCGGAGCTTTCCACAGAGTCCGATCCGGGCGATGATTTTCTGGCCGAACAGGAACTGGACGAGACCGCCGATTTGATGGGGCGCGCCGCTATCGATTACTTTCTGGATACGCAACAGCGCGACTTAGAGAAGTTTCGCGTACCCTTCGATGAGTTTTATCGTGAGAGCGCCCTGCATGCCGGAGATGATGTGCTGGCCGCGCGTGATAAACTTGGTCGCTATGTTTATACCGAGGACAATAAGACATTTTTTCGCAGTACCGATTTCGGCGACGATCGTGATCGAGTGATCATACGCGATGACGGTCGGCCGACGTATCTGCTGGCGGACATTGCCTACCATTACGACAAGATGAAACGCGGCTTTTCGCACATCTATAATATATGGGGGCCAGATCATCATGGTTACATTGCGCGGTTGGCGGGAGCCATGCAAGCGCTGGGCTTACCGGAAGAAGCCTTTCGGGTGCTGATCGCCCAGCAGGTTACGCTCATGCAGGACGGAGAAATCGTGGTAATGAGTAAGCGCAGTGGACGCATCATAACCATGGCGGAATTGATCGATGAGATTCCGGTGGATGTGGTCCGCTACTTTTTCATAATGCGAACTTTCGAATCGCACCTGGAATTTGATCTGGTGGAAGCGCGGGACACGTCCGAGAAGAATCCTTATTACTATGTGGCCTACGCGCATGCTCGCATTTGTTCCATCTTTCGAAAAGCGACCGAGTTTAAACTGCAAGCCGGGAACCCGGAGCAGTGGCAATCGGAAGCGATTGATCGCATTGATATGACTCCCGAAAGACAGCGATTATTGCGATTGGTGGCGCGCTTTCCGGAAGAAGTGGCCGACGCGGCTGCAAATCTGGAACCGCATCGTCTGGTGAATTATTTGTTTTCTCTGGCAATGGCCCTCTCGAAGTTTTACGGACCCCGGGAAAATAAAATCATCGAACAGGATCCGGATACCGCCGGAGTCTTGCTGGATATCCTCGATGCTGTGCGCGTATGTTTGCGTAACGGATTGCGACTGCTGGGTATGTCCGCCCCCGAGCAAATGACCCGCGCGGAAGACGCCGATTAATACCTTGTGAGCATAAATTAATAAAACTTGCGGTTAATAGCAGGTCGGTCCTGTATAAAAAGCCGGTTGCCGGTTTGAAACGGAAGCGCTGTGTATGGTCGGGAGGCCGGATAAATATTCTGTGATCCGCCCGTTAGAATCGAAATGCGTCTTCTGTCCCGGATACCAAATTACCCACCGGTTATTATTCTGGTTTTTTTACTATGTGCGTGTAAGCCCTCATCAGAACCACGCAGTTCTGCCGGGTCCGATGAACCGGCTCAAACCGCAGATGAATTCTTCGCGCCTGCGAGCGGTCGGGGGCAGGGCAATTCAGAATACGCTCTCATGGAAAACATGTCCGGCGTTCCGCTGGGTCGCAATCTGGCCTTGTGGCGCACCGCCGATCTGGAAGCGACTCCGGAATCAGTACTGGCGAATGCGGCCGACGAGTTTCAATTATTGCAAACGGATCGTCCCGGTCTGGGATTTTCACGCGATACCTGCTGGTTGCGGTTGGATGTAACCAACCCCGGTGAGAGGCGTACCTGGTTGCTGGAATTTGCCAC
>JAGRMX010000629.1 GCA_020441025.1 Leptospiraceae bacterium | reverse complement strand
CACACACCCCACCATCACCCAAACAACCCCAAATAATCCTTAAAAACAAACACCCGATTCCGCTGATACCCCGTCGTCTCCACCAGAATCCCGTGCTCTTCAAAAGCTTTCACCAGATCGCTCGCCGCCTTAAACGAAAGCTCCGCCATATCCTCGACATCGCGAATCGTCACGACCGGCTTCGCGAACAGTTTGTAGAGAAAACCCATGGCGGTTTGCGTGCGTCGCTCGATATTTTACCTTTCGCCCTTATCATAAAACAAGTATTTTCTTACTATACGTTTCCGGTCTATTCTACAATATAAAATCGCCTATTGTACCTTCTGTCCGATCCCCACCTTATCCAGATTCTCCAGGATGGTCTTATTTAGCCACAGTTTCTCCGCCGTCTGCCCCTCCAGGTCCGTCTTCAGGCTCGCAGAACGTTCCGCAAAATCAAAATCGTCCTCTTCTTCCGGTAGGCCCACAGGCCCGGATATCAGGATTACAGAGGGAATCCGCTTGACGATTCGTCTACACTAATTTTCATAACCCCAGGGGTTAAGGGAATGCTAATTAATTACGGCAACAATGCCGTTAAGAAGAAATGCAGAGACCCCCGAGGGAAATTAAAAAGACGACTGGATGATATCAGGGCAGCGGCGAATCTGGAAGTATTGATGACATTGCCGGGTCGGTGTCATCCGCTGCGAGCAGACCGGAAGGGTCAGTGGGTTATCGATCTTGAGCATCCGGTACGGTTGGTTTTCGAGCCTGTTCTGGGCGACCAGAAACCCGACAAAGATGGTAGAATCGAGTTAGCAAAAGTAACTGGGATCAGAATCGTTGAAATAGGGAATTATCATGATTAGCAAGGCGCCACCCAAGAATGATTATTCTCCCACTCAGGTCAGTCCACCTGGCTACACGATCCTGGACTATCTGGAAGAACGCGACATGACCCAGGCGGAACTGGCGGCCAGGATGGGCCGACCGCTGAAGACTGTGAATGAAATTATCGCCGGTAAAGCTTCGATCACTCCGGAAACTGCCATTCAACTGGAAAGGGTTCTGGGAGCGCCGGCCAGATTCTGGTTAGTCCGACAGGCCGATTATGATGAGTCCCGCGCCAGTCAGGCGGCTATTCAAGAACTGGAAAGCCAGGTCGAATGGGTGCGAGCATTCCCCGTTGCTGAAATGCTCAAGCGCGGATGGCTCCCGAAAAAAAAGGACAAGGCTAGCGTCGTTCATGAGCTTTTGAAGTTTTTTGGCATAGCCAGCCCGGCTGAATGGCACAAGCGATGGCACGTCTCGGCCGTGTCGTTTCGCGAATCCCCGGCCTTTAAGAAATCACCGGAAGCAACTTCGGTATGGATCAGACGCGGAGAGCAAATCGCGAATTCCATCTCTTGCCACAAATACAATAAGACGGCTTTCTTCGAGGCACTCAAACAGGTTAGATCCATGACTGTCCTGAGCCCTGATCAATTTGAGGAAGACCTGATATCAATCTGTGCGCAAGCCGGGGTGGCAGTGGTGTTTGTTCATCCGTTGAAGGGTGTAAGCGTTACAGGCGTTACCAAATGGCTCACCCCGGATAAAGCGTTTATACAGCTCAGCCTGCGCGGGAAGTTTGAGGATATCTTCTGGTTTACGTTCTTTCATGAAGCCTGCCATATTTTAAAACATGGAAAGCGCAAAGTATTTCTGGAATCAAATGACCAACAGTCCCGTGAGGAAAAAGAAGCCGATCGTTTTGCCGGGGATTTTTTAATTTCACCGGATGACTGGCAAGAGTTTGCAAAGCTTGCAAGGTTTTCAAGAACTAGCGTCAAGAAATTTGCAGGCGAAATCGGAATCTGCCCGGCGATTGTTGTGGGCCGCCTGCAACATGAGGGGTTGCTACCCAGGAACCACCTGAATAACTTGCGGCGCAGATACTCTATTGGACCGAGCACATGAACGTAGGTCTTGAGGTTCAACCTGGCTCTTTATTTCGGTTTGCAGCCCGAAAACCTCAGCGAAAATCTC
>JAGRMX010000628.1 GCA_020441025.1 Leptospiraceae bacterium | reverse complement strand
CGTATTTCGGGAATCGTCAATTGCTGTGTGCGTGCATATTCGACAATGGCGCGCCCGATAGGATGCTCGGACTCGAATTCTATTGCGGCGGCAATGCGCAGGATTTGATTGCCGTCTTCGGCCTGCCTGGCTTTCACATTACGTACAGCAAAATTTCCTTCGGTAAGGGTGCCGGTCTTATCAAACAACACGGTCGTAATTCGGCGGGCGCATTCAAATGCCGATCGATTGCGAATTAATAAACCTTTTTGCGCGGCCACCGCCGTAGAGATGGCAATCACCAGCGGAACGGCCAATCCCAGGGCGTGTGGGCAGGTGACTACCATGACGCTGACCATACGTTCCAGAGCGTATACAAACTTCGCGTCCAGCAATAGCCATATTGCAAGGGTGATTGCGCCGGAGCCGAGTGCGATGAAGGTCAACCAGGCGGCGGCCCGGTCCGCCAGGCGCTGAGTTCTGGATTTAGACTCCTGGGCTTTGCGCACCAGTTCTATAACCCGGGAAAGATAAGAATCGTCTCCCGTCGCGCGCACTCTTATATAGAGCGAGCCCGATTGGTTTATGGCACCGCCCACCACATCGTCGCCCGGCGACTTTTGTACCGGACGGGCTTCACCCGATATCATGGACTCGTTTAACGAACTCTGTCCCCGGACAATCTCTCCATCCGCCGGGATTTTTTCGCCGGGTTTTATAAGCAATATATCGCCGGTTTGTACTTCCCTGATGGCAATGTCGGCGGCATCATCCGGAGCGATTTTTTCAAGCAAGGCGGTCAGTGACGGTAAATTGTTGGAAGTTGAGCTTGATACGGCCGACTGAACGTCGTTTGCGTGAATTTGATCGTTTTCTCCGTACTGTCGGGTGCTGGCGACGCGATGCGCGGTGTCGGGCATAAGCGCTGCCAGTTTTTCAAGGGAGCGCGAAGCGCCCAGGATAGAGCGCATTTCCACCCAGTGGCCCAGTAACATTATATCGATTAAAGTTACCAGTTCCCAGAAGAATACCTTACCCGGCAGGCCCAGCGTAACCAGTGCGCTGTAACCATAGGCTACCGAAATAGCCACGGCTATCAGCGTCATCATGCCGGGACTCAGGGTTCGAACTTCCCGGATCAATCCTTTGAGAAAAGGCCAGCCGCCGTAAATAAATACAAACGAAGCGCAGGCCAGCAGTACATACTCATCGCCGCTAAATTGCCAGTGTATGCCGGTCCATTTCTGGATGAGCGGGGAAAGGGCCAAAACCGGAATGCTGAAGATCAGCGAAATCCAGAGGCGCCGTTTGAAATCCTTAATCATCATGCGGTGATGCGCATTATGATCATGATGGGAATGTCCGCTATTTTCGTCCCGGTGTCCATTGTGATTATGTTTCTTTTTTTGATTGGAGGCCGGTTCGGTATGATGCGGATTGTACGGGGCGTGTCCGTTGTTAGAATCAGTATTGGAATTACCGTCGCCGGAGTTATTCGTCGCGGGAGCCATCTATTCAGTATAGAAACTCGGATTATACGTGACCACCCGCATCAGTACGGAGCTGATTCGCTGCGGCGACGGTCTTATTCATCGTAAACTTTTGCGGCGCGTTCTTCCTCTTCTTCCGGACGAATTCTTTCGAATCGTGACAGCAAACTGTACGCGCACGGTGTTACGAACAGTGTAAACAATGTGGAAATGGTCAGACCGCCGATCACCGCAATCGCCATGGGAATACGACTTTCGGCACCGGGACCCAATGCCAGGGCGGGCGGAACGGCCGCCGCAATAGCGGTGAGGGAAGTCATCAGAATGGGACGAAAACGCACCTGGGCGGCTTCGACCAGAGCGTCAAAAACGGATCGACCGCGCTTGCGGGATTCATTCGCGAATTCCACCAGTAGAATGGAATTCTTTTTGGCAATACCCATCAGCAGAATCAAACCAATCAAACTATACAGGTTGATACTGGAATCGGTAATGAACAACGCGAAGAACGCGCCGGTTATACTGAACGGCAAAGCCAGCAACACGGCG
>JAGRMX010000627.1 GCA_020441025.1 Leptospiraceae bacterium | reverse complement strand
ATTAGATTTGCCAGATATTTTTTCGTAAATTATTCGGGCGGGAAGCCGACGAGATAGTTCAGGGTTGTTCATCCGCAGTCGACTGGTTTGAATGCGGCCAGTCCTCTTCGCGGGTACTGAAATGAGCGGCCTGATCCTTCAGCGCGTCGGAATGGTGGACCATAGCGCGCGCCAGGTTGGCCAGTTCCTGGGATGCGGAAGACACGGATTGAGCCTCGGATGAGACTTCGTTTACACTGTTATTGATTTCGTCGGTCGTGCGTTTTTGTTCATTTGTGGCGATCTGGATTTCCTGAGCCGCACTCAGTATCTCGCTTACACTGGAGGCGATGGTATCGGCGTTGCGGGTCTGGTCCTCCACCGATCGCAGTACATTAGCCGTGGCAGAATTCATCTCGGCTACGCCACCGATGATTTCCTGTAGAGCGCTGGCGGCCTCGCGGACCATGGCACTGCCTTGATCGATGGAAGTATCCGTGGAGCGCACCAACTCGTTAATTTCCCGGACGCTGTTAACGGTATTATCCGCCAGTCGTGATATCTCATCGGCCACTACTGCAAATCCCCGACCGGCTTCCCCCGCTCGCGCCGCTTCAATGGCGGCGTTTAATGCCAGCAGGTTGGTTTTATCGGAAATGTCGGTAATTACCTGGGCGATTTCATTGATGCGGGCGGAACTGGAGCGGATATTCTGCATGGCCGTCGTACTCTGGTTTACCGTTTGCTCGCCGGCCCGGGCGCGCTCATTCAATTGGGATGACAGATTACTGAGACTCTGCATGGAATCTTTTATATTATTGATGGATTCGCTCAAACCGTGAATGTTTTGATTGATGGATTGCATGCTTTCGGACGTACGTTGTACCGAATGCGCCACATTTTCCACGGATGCGGAGAGTTGTTCCACGGCCGCCGATGATTCTTCGGCGGTGGACGCCAGGTTCTGAGCCGAATGGGTGAATATACCGGCCTGTTCGGAAAGGCTTTGCGCCGATTGCGCGGAAATATCCACGACTCGCCGAATTTCGGATACAATGGCCGATAGCCTCTGGACCATGGCATTCAATCCGTGCTGTAAATTACCCAGCTCATCCCGTGTTCGCACCTGAATCAAATCGGTCAGCTTTCCGTCTTCGATTTGTTTCATGTTCTGCAAAACCTGCTCAATAGGCCGGGTTACATACTGACGGAAAAAAAGATAAATCACCGCAATGATCATAATAAACACGCCGAATCCAATGATGTACAGTTTTATACTGAATTCGGTGGAGGCCTGGTTTACTTTATCCAGTGGGATCTGCATGCTCACTGCACCAAGCACGGCTCCTGCCGGCGCATGATGGCAACTCAAACAGTTCTTTCCAAGGTAGTTGGTGGAATTGATTACCGGTCGAATTACCCGCAGGTATTCCTGGCCATCGATCACTTCGATGCGGGCAAAATCCTTTCCGCTTTCCATGACCTGTTTTTCAAGGGGATCGGTGGTATGTTCACTGGCCAGACCGGCGCCATACTCGGCGAGTACCGCCGGCCCCCGAATTACCACCAGGTCTTTAATACTGTAACTCTGTCGAATTTGATCCAGAAATATCTCGCGATGTTCCATGTTGGCGGTGACCATCAGCGTGGTCAGTCCCGCCAGAGTGAGTTGGTGAACGCTGTCGCCAAAATCCGTGTATTGCTGCAGGGCCAATTGCCGTTGCGAATAGGTGGTGTAGTAATTCATACCCATGCCGAACAGAGTCAGAAACAGGGCACTCAATGCCAGCATGCGAATCCATATTTTGCGAGTTTTAAATCGATTTAATGTCATGCGTTGATAACCATACGAAATATTCGCTCTTTATATGTAATGCCCGATGTTCTGGTGCGAATATTTAGAGTATCCACATCTGAGAATAATTCTAAAATTAGGGAAATATTAATAAGAGATAGCACTCTACCATGTGCACAGTTATTTTACCGGAAGAGAGTGCAATCGATTCTCTTGAAATTACCAGATCTATCGGAAAAACCCGGAGGGCAAAATAAGAATTAATACCTGGTTTTACTGTAGTA
>JAGRMX010000626.1 GCA_020441025.1 Leptospiraceae bacterium | reverse complement strand
TAAACCGAACCAGAAAATGCCTGCTGCATCATGGGAGAATAACAGGATCGAAGATTCAATCTGGCTCCGATATGAAAAAGTAGGTAGGCAAACATTTACACACAGCTTGCTATTTGACTGGGTTTGGCCGAAGGCTAGGTGAGTCAAGACCGTTTCGAATAGGAAAGAGTCGCGCAAAACAAATCTTCGTGTTTATCTGACCGAGGTGATTACGGCGCTTTGTTGGCTAAAAAATAAGCACATGCCGCTGGCACTTACGATTTACGCCACCCAGAGCTCTCCGGCTTCCTGTTTGAACGCAAGTATTATATTGGAAAATAAATGTCTGGCAGAGTACTTTGATGCGGTGATTGACAACGATCCAACCGAAGGACAGATTGAAAACTTCAGAGCGGAGGCATTCGCATTGTATCAAAAAATGCTCATGGAGATAGGCGGTCGCTTTGAGATTCAGTTTCTGGAGTAGTTTTTAAATGCAAACGATTATATGTGGCCACACTCCCGGATCTCATCCTGAATAAAGGTTGTGTTATTCGGCATGATTAGTATTGAAACATAATAATCAATTCAACCCGCTTACAGGTTACAGACCATGCGCACAATCGTACATCGAATCAACTTCTCTAACTACATTGGCCTTGCTTTAATCTTGCTCGGCCCGGTCCTGCTGCCGACCGACGGACTGCGTTCCAATCCCACTGAAAACGGGGCTTCCATCAGCACGCACACCCAACCGCGCGCGCTGACCGCCACCGGTGCCGCTCTGGGGCCCGATCATTATCTGATCGGGTTTGATCGCGCAAGCAAGGAATACGTTGTTTTCAATTCTGCCAACCGGCAATTTCAAACGCTGCAGCTCAGCAATATTCGCCTGCCCGCGCTTAAAAATGCCGCCGGGGAAGAAGTGGCTGCCACTGACGTGGCGCTGCGACCGGTAGCCGTTATGCCCGGCGGTAACGCGTACATCTTAATGGCTCAGTTGCAGAATACGGCCATAAAGGAAACCGTGAATCGCACCACCGATCCGGCTACCGGCGCGACCATAATTCGTCGTACCCGTGAAGAAACCGGGCACCAGCAGGCGGCATATTTTTTTGAATGGTCGGTCGGTACGCAAACGGTGCGCGCCACGCAGCGACTGCCCGATACCGATACGCAATACGAAGACACGGCGCGCGGTCTGTACAAACGCTTATCCAATTGGTCGGTCTTGCGCGCCGATGCGGACGGCAGTCTGATTTTGTTGCACTACGATGCTTATAATACGCACGCATCGCAAACCATTCCGGGCGCCACTTTTAAGATGACCTTGTATCGACTGCGGCCGGGATTTACGTTACAACGCATCGGCGGAGTCGAGCGACCCATCCAGGTGCGTGTCATCGGCCGGCGTCACATCGCCCTGCTGGATTACACCGAAGAGAACCAAATGATGCCCGGTTATATATTTGATACCGAATCGGGCTCCATGGTTACCATCGAAGTGCCCCCGGTACCCAACGCGCATCTAATCGACGAGGAACGCGGTGTCTTAATAGTCGGCGGTACAAAGTTTGGCGGAATATATGTTTATACGCTGAGTGACGGCAAACTGCTGCGCCAGGCGCCGTCGCCGGGTATTGCGTCTATATGGGCCATGAGCGACAATCGCGTGGGATTTACCACCGGCTACGCCTCAACGCGATTTACCTATGAAGTGCGCGACATTTCTTCGTTAAACGTGATTCGTCAGGGACCGGTCGCCCAATTCCTGCCGGATTTTCCGGCGGGTAAGGTGACCGGCTACACCATCTGTCAGCCGGGGCATGCGCAGTGCGTGCTGACCGATCAGAATGCCACCACCGTGTATCTGTATCATAGTGACGCGGCGAATGTACCCATGGTGCGCACGCGATGAGTGCGCGTGCCAGTGGATCATAGCACTAAAAGTTCAAACCAATCCCCAGGGATCAATGCAATCGACATGGATCCAGGTAATCGGCATGAACATTGCGGGGAATCTTAAAGCGTTCCCACCAGCCGAAAGCGCGTGCCGTTCAAAGAACTGATATCAAACGAATGATCCGTTCCGGTAGAA
>JAGRMX010000625.1 GCA_020441025.1 Leptospiraceae bacterium | reverse complement strand
TCCGTTTCAGCCGATAGCTGGATTTCCTGTTCAATAGTTTCGTACATATTTAACTCCTTGTTTTAGGGCCCCGAACTCTCCATAGCGGTCCCCTAAAATAGTTAACCAATAGGTTAATAGATAACCAAATGGTTAATAAAAATTTGTCGACAATAATTCCAGAAAATTTTACAGAGACTTGAGGGAAGAAATGTGAGGCCCAAAAGAACCGATCTTTCGGAAGGGGAGCTTGATGAAGTCTTTCATGCGCTTGCGGATGGAACTCGCCGAAAAATGTTGCAGATGATGGCCGCCGGTCCCTGTCGGGTCGGTGATTTTAAGGAGCAGTTCTCGATAACGGCACCCGCTATCTCCAGACACCTGCGTGTTCTGGAGCGATCCGGTTTGATTCGACGTACGGTTACCGGGCGCAATCACCAGATCAGTCTGCGACCCAATGCCTTGCTCGGAATCGATCAATGGTTGCGCCAATACAGCGCATTCTGGGAAGGCAATCTGGACTCATTGGAGAAGTATGTGCTTAAAAAGAAAAACACCCGCAAATGAATGATCCTGATTGAGAGAGTCCATCATGAATCCTGATCTCAGATTGGAAATTCGCCGTTGGATTGATGCTACGCCGGCGGTTTTGTTTGATGCCTGGACCGAGCCCGAGTTGCTCAAACGATGGTGGGGACCGGAGAACGTTGAATGTCCGGAAGCACATGTGGACTTAAAGCCGGGAGGATTGTATCGCATTGCCAATGCGTTTCCGGATGGCAACGTGGTATGGATTAATGGTGAGTTTCTCGAAATTCAACGTCCCCAAAAGCTGGTATACACCTGGTACATTGGCGAGGTAGATTCGGAATCTTTCCCGGAAAAAGTAACCGTGTTTTTCCAGCCGGTGGATGGGGGTACTGAAATTCTTATCATCCATGAAGGACTGCGCAACCGGAAAATTCGGGAGAGTCACCGGCTCGGTTGGATCGGGTGTCTTGACGGCCTGCAGGAATTCGTAAAAGAAAAGTGATCTCCTGACGCACCCGATTATACCATCTTAAAAAACGATCCGACAGCAATATACCGTCGGACCGGTCGATTATCATTTGCGCGCGTAAAATACCGCGAAGGTAAAGAATCGATACATCACATCCGCTTCGGAGAATCCGGCCGAGCGCAACCACCGCAATTGACTTTCCATACGCGCACTCCGGTCCAACTTGCGGCGGGCAATGGAGGCGTCGATTTCTGTACGCTCCAGACCGCTACCTTCCACTCGAGCCAGCCAATCCCGTTGGCATACGTCCTCCATGTGCTCTCCGGCTCCCAGAGCTTGATCGGCATTGATAAAGCGGCCGCCCGGCTTCAACCAGTCATAACATTGAGCGTACAATCGTTCTTTGGCGCGATCATCCAGATGATGAATGGAGAGCGCCGAAACGACCGCATCAAATGATTGTCGCCGGTTCTGCATTTCAACTTCGGAATCAAGTTGAGAGTAATCCGAGCAGATGAATTTCACTTGTTCCCCATACCCGGCAAAACGTCGGCGTGCCTCGTTTAACATGGATTCGGAATGATCAATCAATGTCAGATGCGCATCCGGGAAAGCCGTCAACAACATGTCGCTGAACAATCCCGTTCCGGCGCCGAGTTCCAGTATGCGGGGCGTGGGCATGCCGGTATCCGTGAGTTGCAGGGCGATCCCATAAAAATCATCAAAGCAGGGCAACAGTTTGCGTCGGGCACCGTCGTACTTATGCGCGGCAATGTCGAATGAGCGGATTACCGCGCGGTGATGGGAATCGTTCGATTCGTTTGAATTCATTTTAATGTTCATTGTCAATCTCCGGTTTGCCTGTATTGGTCATCTGTGTAAGCAAATTGTGGCATACCATTGTCTATAATGCAAATAAATCGGTATTATAACTTCTATTACTAAAAGTAATGCATCTTTCCGAGAGTCGGCCCGGCTCAGCGAATGGCACGGTCATATGAACTTAATTCTATTCAGCGGCCGATCACGCGCGCAAAACGGTTTTTTAATTCAATCCATGCGCAACCCATGCACAGTCCAATCGCAATGTGAATTTGTATTACGCG
>JAGRMX010000624.1 GCA_020441025.1 Leptospiraceae bacterium | reverse complement strand
TCAACCAGGGCACACGCACATAAATACGATTTTTATTTTTAACGCGCACAACCACGCCGCGGATACCTTTGAAGGCGCCGAATCGGATCTCCACTTCCTGGCCGGGTGGAAAGTGCGTATCCGGATCGGTTTGCAGCTCCTCGGTGGCCGCGACCAATAAACGCAAATTATCCATCTGCTGTTCGGTCATATAGGCCGGGCCGTCTTCTTTGCGAATGAACTGAACACAGCCCTGGTGCTGCAGGATAGCAACGTGCTCTTTAAACCAATCAATGCGTATAAATATATAGCCGGGGAAAAGCGGAAAATCGATGATTTTGATCCGATCGGACCAACGCCGCTTGCGACGAATGAGAGGCAGGTAGTACGTGTAGTGTTTCTTCTGAAAATACTGGGCGATTTTTTTTTCGTGCTGGGGCATGGTCCGCAATATATACCAGCGGGGTATCGAGTATTCAATCGGCCCGCCACCGGCGCCTGTTTGATTATCCAGCTCTTCTGCTTTCTGACTGCTCATACGTGCGCTCAGGTCGACATTAAAACCGATCCCGGGGAATTTTCATTCGGTGAATGCGATCAGGTCCCGCCTATTGGCCTGCATATCCGGGTACATAGGTCCGTAGATTGATGCAATGTTTTTCCAACAGGCGACCGAAAAAGTCCCGCCCCGGTTTTCGGGCGTGCCGCGCTGACCGAACGACATATTCAAACGGCATTTTTCAGATCGATTTCGACTGACATAGGGGTCCGGTGCGCCAACCATGTCACTCCATACGGTCGATATTGCGTCGGACCGGATTCAGCCCGCAGGGCCTGCAGCAACCATGGAATCAGGCAACGAGCGCATCGGTGACTATCTCTTCCGGCAATGTGATTTCTACAGCGATCTCATTGCCCTGCGCTTCTTAAGAGACGGGCGCCAGATCAAAATCACATACGCACAACTGCAAGAACTGGGCGTGGACATCGGCGTGGGATTGCTCAAAGCCGGTCTCTGGCCCGGAGCGCGCGCCGCACTGGTGGGTACCACCACGCCCGAATGGGTCATCGCTTTTTGTGCCGTGCATTTTGCCGGTATGATCGACGTGAGCTATGATGATCATGCCGATTCCGGAGTAATACTGAATTTAATTCGCGAAACCGAATGCCGCGTTTTATTTTCGGATCGGGCGCATTTGCTGGAAGAACTGGTGTCGATTCTCCCCGGAGTCACCCTGGTGCATCTTTCCTGGAAGATTGTCGATCGCAGCGCCGGATACATAACTCTGGCCGATTTGCGTAAGCGCGGGCGACGGGCCGGCGGGAAACTGCGTCGTCTGCAAAAAGCCCGGGAAGAGCGCCTGCACGCGGATCCGGCATCCATTTTATACAAACGGCCGGACCCGGTACACCGTACACAACATGCGGTGGTGCAAACCCATCATAACATTTTGTTTAATGTACAATCGCTGGCATCGATCTTCCCGGTCAGCGAAAACGATACCATTTTAATGAGCCAGCCCCTCAGTCACAGTTCGGGGCGCATGGGATTGTATCTGGCCTTCGATAACGCCGCGCCTCTGTGTCTGTCCGCCCCCGATTCCTTTCTGGACGATTTGAATCGATATGAACCGACCATCATTCTGGCCGGACCGACCATGCTGGCGCTGTTCATGCAACGCATTCGTGCCGGCAGCACGGGTGAATCGTTGTTTAATATATTGATGCGTCGTTTGTATTTAAGGGTCAGTCGCCTGTGGCAAAGACTGGAAGCTTATATATTTGAAGAAAAGGGCGAGCCGGGACAGACCACCGATCCATTGAATTGGCTCACTCTGTTTTTTATCATTCCCCTGTTGGCTTTGCTTTTTCCGGCGCGCCTGCTGGGTGATTTTTTGTACCGTCATGAAATTCGTAAAGCGCTGGGTACCCGGGTGCGGGCCATCATCAGCGGCGGCGCACAGTTTCCCGATAAGCTGGATAGCTTCTTTCAAACCATGGGCGTGCCCGTGCTGGCCGGATACTGGATGACGGAGGCCGCCCACGTCATTGCCTGTCGTCGGCTGGAATATACCGGCCAGCGCAGTCGGCTGCGACCCGGTACCGT
>JAGRMX010000623.1 GCA_020441025.1 Leptospiraceae bacterium | reverse complement strand
CGGGCCCAACCTGCTGTTCGCTTCACGGGAGTACGACGGCATCGACGCCGTCACACCGGTACGCAGCTTACTGGCCGACTGTCCCGGTGGCCGCAACCTGCATGACGTATTCGTCATTCCCGATCGTACGGTGTATGCCCTGGATTTGAACGCCGTTCTGGCGGAGATAAATCCCGCTTTACCGGCTCCCGTTTACACCACGCGGCTCAATTCCAATCACGTCGGTTTTCTGGATAGAACCCGTAGCATGCCTCCGGAATGGATTCATCTATTTAATGTTAAAAACAAAAAGCGCTATGATAGCCTGGAAGAAGTGGAAGAGAACCAGAAACAGCCGGATGTGCTGGAAGTGTCTCCGGATAATTCGCCCATTATGTTTTCCGCCAATGAGTACCAGAACTTCAACGCCCGCGATTGGGTCTCCCGGGATCGATTTACCGCGCTGGTGCTCAGCGATTCCGGACCGGGCGATCCAGATTCCAATAAATCGCTCCCTCCGAACGGCTTGCGCACCGCCGCGACACAATACGAGATTTTTCGCTCCAGCGGCGCGGCCACGCTGGCGGTAGTGCGCACGGAAAAGTATGGTGAAGGCCGCACCGCCGTTCTGGATGCCCGCGGCCGAGAGCGCTATACGTCACCCGATGTTCGTATATTCGGCAGCCCCGGCTTCGCATTGACCCAGAACCTGGATCGCGTAACCGACCTGCATCAACGCGCCCGGGCTCAGGGGGAGCTTCAGGAGCGGAATGACAATCTACTGCGGGCCCGGGATTATTATCATATAGCTTCTTCTTATTTATGGAATCATCCCCGGGAAGAAGACATATTCTTCGAAAATGAACTCAACCTGGCCCGGGTGGATTTACAATTGTTCAGCGGCTATCGTTCAACGGAAGGATTGGATCTTTTGATACAACGCTACAGTTATCCGGCCGACCCGGTGCGACTGCGAAGGGTGTTCACCATGGCCATTGAAACCATGTTGATTCAAAACCAGCCCGACATCGCGCAGAAGTATTTAAATGATTATCTGTTGTTATTTCCCGGTGAACGCGGCTCGATTGTCAGGAGAACTCAACTACTCGAGTTCATAGCGCGATTGAAACAGCCCGTATACGGTCCCGACCGGGAAGCCAACGCCGCGTTCTTTACCGAGTTTCAATCGACCTTCGGCCAGATCGTACAGGCGCCCGAGGCGAGCGAAATCGTTGAAAGTCTGGTCTTGCATGGTATGTACGATCATGCCCTTCTGGTGGCCAACACTCTGGCCGGCCAGAATCGCACTCAAGCCCGCGCTTTGTTGAATTTAATCACCACGGACAGGGCGCTCATTGTGGGGTCCGATCCGGAACCCGGAAACACGGACGCGAACGATCAAGCAAGCGTGCGCCTGATCGACCGGGCACGGCGATTGGACTGGAGCGCCTACCAGCAATTGCTGGATGAGCTACCCAATGAACAGGGTTTGGCCATTAAGAAATTTCGTCAGCGTCTGTATTCTCAATGGTGGAACCATCTGCACCAATTGCCGGTCAACGTAATCGATATCGGCGATGTGTCCGTATCGGAAGGCACTACGGCTTATAAGGTCATGACTCCGCTGGAGCGAGCGTTGATTTTTCGACTGCTGGTGGAAAACATTGCCCGGGACCCGGAGCTGCAAATCGCGCAATTGCTGTATCAGATGATTGAAAGCGAACAGCGCTCTTTCAGCGTGAACCGCGCGGGCTTAATGGCGTTGGGAACCGCACGCGCTTATTTATTAAATGAAGATTTTAACAACGCGGTGCGCTTTTTCCGCGCCTATCAGGACAATGCAGACGCGCAAATACCGCGCGATCCGGTGCGCCTGCGTGCGGCCCGCATCGGAGTGGCCCTGAGTCCGCTGGAACTGGATCGGGAAATCAATCGTCGTACGGAAGACTACGCTAAAACGCTCTTCGGCATGGGATCGGAAGAAACGGTTGCGTTATACGCGGCCATCCCGCTGGAATTCAAACCGGAAAACTGGAAACCGTTCACCGATCTGATGCCCGCGGATACCGCCGACGAAGAAGCCGTTGCCGATTACTCGATTGCTCTT
>JAGRMX010000622.1 GCA_020441025.1 Leptospiraceae bacterium | reverse complement strand
GCTTTAAACGGACACGAACTGGGCGGTATTCATGAAACCTTCGTTCACTGGTTTTATCCCGGTCAGCATAACTTAACGCCGGGTTTGTTGATTCTGTTTATGATATGCGTTTTCGTCGCGCAGCTCTTCACTCGACCGATTGACGGCGCCCTGTACAGTATGACCGCAACCCTGGGAGGCTCGTTGTATACCACGCTGACGACCGCGCACGCTCTATTGTTATTTGCGTACCCCAAAGGCGTTTTTTATCTTACTTTTTTCGTGGTGATGCCGATTGCCATGGACTCGGGAGCCTACTTCGCCGGTCGCTGGTTCGGACGCCATAACGCGGGATTGAAGGTCAGTCCCAAAAAAACGTATGAAGGGTATGTGGGCGGCATAATCTTTACGGTGCTGGTTGGAATCGGTTGGTTGTACGGTTGGAAAAACTACGGACTGGAAAGTTATCGCACATTGCAAATGAGTTACGTCGAAGCCGGCGTGTATGCTTTTTTACTCAGTATTCTGTCTATCTTTGGTGACCTGGCGGAAAGTGCTTTCAAGCGGGACGCAAAAACAAAAGACTCGGCTTCCACTATACCCGGGCACGGCGGGATGTTGGATCTGGCGGATGCCATATATCTCTGTATTCCCATCGGCTACTACATAATGCTGTTCCGTCAAATGCTGGGACTTTCATTTTAAGCGAGCGATTCAGCGGGCGAATGTGAATGCGGACGGAGGCGAACAAAGCAGGTATCGGCAATCTTTTAAACGTCGAGCGGGCGCGTCCTACGCGAAGTTTGATTCTATTGGGCGCATCCGGTTCGGTCGGTTCGTCCTGTCTGCGATTTATTGAGAATCAATCCGATATCCGACCGGTGGCCGTAAGCGTGCATCGCAATGTGGAATGCGTGCGGGCGATTTTAAATCGCCATCGGACGCGAAGAGTCTGCATATCCTGCGAGCAAACTTATCGAGAATCCGCCGGCGATTTACGTTCCCGCTATCCGGACACGTTATTCTATGGCGGCCCCGAAGGCATGCTGGATATGATCGCCGCCGCCCATGCGGACGGGGCCGATACGGTACTGACAGCCGTGGTGGGCGCGGCCGGTATTCGAGCTACCATTCTGGCTCTGAATCTGGGTTTGAAAATCGCGTTGGCCAACAAAGAAACCATGGTGACCGCCGGACCGGCTATTGCCAATCTTATCCGCTCTAAATTGAGCGATTCAGCGGACCCGACCGGAGCGCCGGTGATTCTGCCGGTTGATTCGGAACACAATGCCGTGTTTCAATTGCTGGCGGGTTTACGTGATGATCATATTCGACGGGTGATCCTGACCGCTTCCGGCGGCCCCTTTCGCGATCGGCCCGTGGAAGAGTTACCATTTGTTACCCGGGAAGAGGTGCTCAATCATCCTACCTGGAGTATGGGAGCCAAGATAACGGTCGATTCGGCGGGCATGATTAATAAGGGTCTCGAAATTATTGAAGCGCATTATCTTTTCTCGCTGCCCTACGACCAACTGGATGTTTTGATTCATCGACACAGTTTAATCCACGCTATGATTGAAACCAGGGATGGGGCCTATCTGATGAGCGGATCGCGTCCGCACATGGTTTTTCCCATCGCGCATGCTTTAATGTATCCCGAACCGGTCACAAATGCACATAGTTTTGCCGGTCCGCCCCAGCAATGGCCGTCCATTGAATTTGATGCGGTCGCATCGGATAAGTACCCCGGGTATCGGTTATGTGTGGCCGCAGGCCGGCGCGGGGGGACAGCGCCGGCTATATTGAACGCGGCCAACGAAGTGGCCGTTGAGTTGTTTTTAAATGGGGAACTCCGCTTTGTGGATATTCCGGTTTTGATTGAATCTGTTCTGGAACAATCTACCATTGTGGATGAGCAGGATCTGGAAGTGTTTCTGGCGGCCGATCAAGAAGCCCGCGAACGTGCCGCTGTCGGCCTGGCTGCGGCCCGGGGAGCGGGTTAGCGATCAATCCCGGAACAAGTTTTGAATACCCGGTTTTAGAATGCGCGGCGAATACCGTTTTTTTTAAGGCGGATGGTCGGCGCGTGTGTGCTTATTTTAGAAAAACGGACTGAACA
>JAGRMX010000621.1 GCA_020441025.1 Leptospiraceae bacterium | reverse complement strand
GGCTCTCAAACGGGTGCAAGAAGCCGGCGGCAGCGTTTTAAACCCGAAAATGTCCATCGGTGAATACGGTTTTGTCGGTCACTTTCAGGATAGCGAAGGCAATCGCGTTGCCCTGCATAGCGAATCATAACGCGACCGTAGAAGGTTGATATTTTTCGTCTAACCCGGATTCATTTCGAATCGAGTACAATGGTGCCGTCCCAATCGGCCGGAACACCCGATTGCAATAGGCTGCGGCATCGACGAATGTACATTTCCGTGGCCGGATCATGACCCAGTCTGAGTATTTCGGTAAACAGTTTCCCGGCGGCGTCGAATTCTCCCCGGACATACAAACTCACGGCGTTATCGAATCTTTCGCGAGTTTTCAAACGTAAGACCTGTTCGTCTGCACTCAGACCGTCCAGAACTTCAAAAATACTGACCGCATCCTGTTTACCCTTTACCCGCACCCGGTCCACGAAACGAGTTTGATATTTTCCGTTGGCCGCAATGGTTTGCTGAATGGCATCGGTGATCAGAATGGCGGTACCGTATTTTTTGGTGAGACCTTCCACCCGGGCGGCCAGATTTACCGCGTCGGAAATGACCGTGCCTTCCATGCGTTCATTCTCGCCGATGGTACCCAACATGAGAGGGCCCGCGTGTAAACCGATGCCGATGGTAACCGGATCGTAGCCGTATTTGACCCGCCCGGCGTTCCAGGTATGCAGGGTGCGCATCATATCCACCGAGGCATCCACGCCGCTGGAAACACCGCCGTCGAATAACGCCATGATGGCGTCGCCGATATACTTATCAATGAATCCGCCGTGTTTGCGGATGACCGGTCCCATGCGCCGCAAATATGAATTGATGAATGCAAAGTTTTCCGGGGGAGTCATGGATTCGGAAAGCGTGGTAAATGATCGTATGTCCGAAAAGAGTACGCACATTTCCTTCTGCACCTGGTTGCCCAGTTCCACGTCCACTATGCTTTCTTTTTTTAATATGCGCAAAAATTCCATGGGCACGAAGCGCATGGACGCGGTATTGAATCGTGATAACTGACGGTTTAACTGTTCGGTTTCATTGTGCAGTCGAACGAATCGATTGGCCAGGATCAGTGCCATACTGAGCACCATCAGCGTAAACGCGTATGTCAACAGCGTGGGCAGATTGATGATGGCGCGCCCGGTCAGGATATCCAGCACCAGCGCTACCAGTAAAATGCCCGAACTGATCAGCATCACAATCGCGTCCCGGTTTTTTTTCGAGGCGGCGTAAATCAAAATAAAGAACACTCCCAGCACATAAATGATCCAGGAAGGTTGTACGACGGTATTCAACGTGTTCTGCCAGGTGCGGGTGGAATCGGAAATCAGAATGACGGCCATGCAACTCAGCGGAATCAAATGCGCGGCGTAGCTGATCCAATCTAAGATGCGTACGATTTTTTCAGGAAGTTGATAATAGTATCGTACGAATGAATAGAACAACGGAAACGCCGCAATAACGGCCAGGGTTTGCAGGCGTTTGGTGGGAAACAGTTCCAGTCCCAATTCATATTTCAACTGGGTGCGAAAGAAACTGTATATCACCAGACAGAACAGGAACAGGGCAAAGAACAAATTTTCGAGGCCCTGTCGCCGACGCAGATAAAATAACAAAAAATAAATGCCCAGAGTAAAATAAGCCATTAAGGTCAGGCTTTCCCCCAGATTCTCCAGGTAGTAACGACGCAACAATTGAGTGGCGGGGCCCATGGCGGTTCGATCGCGATAGATGCCCAGTTCCTCCGTGAAGTAAGGCTGCACCTCGATATGCAGGACGTTGGTACCAACGCGCAACAGTTGCGGATCAAAGGTATAGATCCGCACTCGATCATAAGCCTGGGGTTGCTGCGCGCCGAATTCCCCGGTCGCACCGATCAATTGGCCGTTCAAATAGGTTCGATCGCGATCACTGATTTCGCCCAATCGCACGCTCATGGGGTGCTCCGGCACCGCATCCAGATGAAACTCCGTGCGATACCAGATGGAATCTGTGACGGCGACCTCTATCCCGGCATCATTCAGATTGTCGGGCACATTCACGCTCTGCCAGCCCTCGGTGGGCAG
>JAGRMX010000620.1 GCA_020441025.1 Leptospiraceae bacterium | reverse complement strand
ATTATAAACATTTCAAACGAATTTAATACCATCGTGTCCAATCTGCGGGAAGGACTTTCGGTTATGAATGCTAACGGTAGCCGGCCGGCTTCTAAAAAAGTACCGACAACCCGCATTCAGAGCTCGGTTACCTCACTGGAAAATTTAATCCGGGACAGCAATACGCTGAACCTGCTGGAACAGGGTGATTACAGTGTTCGACGGGTAAACTTCAGCATTCGTAAGTTAAGCGAAGAAGTAATTCAACGCGTCCTGGCCGCCACCATGCAGCCCCGCAAACGCTTGATTCTGGAATTACCTCCGGAGGATGAAGAATTCGCCGGCGATCCGGATTTGATCGCCACCGCTCTGTACCATTTACTGGAAAACGCCCTGCTCTACTCGCTCGGTCAGGTGGAACTATCCGTCGATCGGGTACCCGGTCGTCTTGAAATCGCGGTGCGGGATGAAGGACCGGGATTGGCCATCGATCAACAGGAACAGATTTTTCAAAAATTCGTACGGGCCGCCGAAGACCAGGATCGGATACCGGGTAGCGGAATCGGCCTGGCTATCGTAGACATGATTGCCCGACAGTTGAAAGGCGAAATCCTGTTGGAAAGCGGTCAGGGATTCTTCTCCACGTTCACATTGCGATTACCGGTCAGCCAAACATGATGCGCCTTACTATAAGACAGCCCTACGTTTTGATTCTGTGTCTGGCAGGCCTATTATTGCCGGCGGCTTTGCAGGCGCAATACATCGATCTGAGCGGTCCCGGACACTCCTGGCGGGTAATGAGCGGCGATAATCCGACTTACGCTCAAAATGAACTGGATGATCGCGGCTGGCAGACGGTGCAATTGCCGGAAAATTTGATGAGCGCCGAAGGCCTGGCGTTGCGACCCAACGATGTAATCTGGCTGAGAACCACCGTGCGTCTGCAACAATCCAATCGCAATATCGCGTTGATTCTGGGGAAAGTGGCGGACTATGAGCGTACTTATTTTAACGGGGTGCTGATTGGCAAGACCGTCAACGCGGATGAAGTGGCATCACATTACAATCTTGCGCGCATTTACCCCATCCCCTCTCGCTTGATTCGCAGCGGTGAAAACGTAATCGCCATTCGCATCACGGGCTCCTTCGCGGGCACCAGAGGTATCGTTCAGGGGCCGATTGAATTAAGCACCATTCAAAACGTAGAAGATCGTTTCTGGAGAAAGCAGCGCACACTTTTAATTTTCACCGCCGTCTATTTCGCTACCGGCATATTTTTTCTCATTCTATACAGACGCCTGCGCAATCTCAACGATTACAAGTGGTTTGGAATCTTCGCCATAACTTTCGCGGTTCAGCAGTTTATGATCAACGAAATCCGCTTTCAGATTGCGGATTGGTTTCTGTTTTTCAAACTGATTGAACACCTGTGTTATCTGGCGATACCGGTGGTGTACTATTTCTTTTTTATTCATTTCTTTAAGGTTGAGCGCATCAGGTATATCAGTTTCTCACCGAAGAAAATCGGCAATATATACGCGCTATTAAATATGGCGGTGGGAATTTCGTATATTTTCTTAATGGATCCGGTGCGCTGGGATAAGATTCTAACGCTCTGGTTCTTCGTGCATATTCCGTTCTTTGTCTTTTATGTAGGCTATTCCATGTGGCGGGCCGCAACGACTCTGGAGCGCGACGCAATTATCGTATCTATCGGCACGTTCGTGATGCTGCTGATTACCGGGCACTATTACATGGTGGAACGAGGGGTCATTGCCGGACCTTCTTATTTTTCCCAGGGCGTGTTTATCTTTTTCCTGACGCTTTCGTTTGCGTTGATTTTTCGTTTAATCGAATTGCAGATGGAAGTGGAAGAGCGCACCCGTCGGCTGGATTCGGTCAACGTGCTGCGTGACCGTGTTTTTCAGTATGTAAACATATTCTTACGAAAACCTTCCGAAAAAGTGGCCGAACTTTCACATGCGGTTTTCTTTAATGAAAGCTCCGGGCCGGATCGCGCGCTGGTGCGGGAACTGGACAATGAAGTCGAACAGTTACAGGTGAATATCGATGACATTCTCGAGCTTTCACGCCTGGAAGTGATCACCGAACCCGAATACG
>JAGRMX010000061.1 GCA_020441025.1 Leptospiraceae bacterium | reverse complement strand
CTGTGCGCGGCCCTGGAACTACTGGTCGAATCCCGCTAAACGGGTGGAACGTTTCTAACCCCAGATTTTGTCCGATCCATGATCGCCCGGTTGGTAACGTTAAATCGCCGCTAACAGAACTCTAAAATCATCTGTTGATTAAAGGCGATTCACGTAGAACCAGGCGCAATCCCACCGGAAAACTAACCAGGTTCATATTACAGTCGATCCGCAATAGCGGGTCAGGAGAACGTATGTCTTTTGATATTCTGAATTTACATCCGCAGATTTTAAAGGCGATTCGCGCCTGCGGATTCGAACAACCCACCCCCGTTCAGCAGGCAACCATTCCGCTGGTAATGGCCGGACACGATGTGATGGTATCCGCTCAAACCGGCACCGGTAAAACCGCCGCCTTCGTGCTGCCCGTACTCAACTGGTTGAGCGGCGATGCGGCGACTAAAAACGCTACCCGTTCATCCGCCGCGCATCCCAATCCCGCTCAAAAGCGCAAAGGCAAACGCAACGCCCGCACTATGAAAGCGCAACCGCGCGTGTTGGTGCTCACGCCCACTCGCGAACTGGCCATGCAGGTAACGAGCGCCATTCAAAATTTTGGTCGCTACATGAAAGTAACCAGTGGAGCCGTCGTAGGCGGACTGCCTTATGGTCCCCAGATTCGTATGCTACAACAGGGACCCGATTTGCTGGTAGCCACTCCCGGTCGCCTGATGGACCACATGGAATCCGATCGTATTGATTTTTCGCAAATCAAAACCTTCATCCTCGATGAGGCCGATCGGATGCTGGACATGGGTTTTATCGACGACGTGCGCAAAATCGGCGCGGCCATGCCGGTCGAACGCCAGACCCTGTTATTTTCGGCGACGCTGGAAGGTCCCATACTCAAAATCGCCCGCGAATTGTTGAACAATCCCGAGCGCGTGCAACTGGCCGACAATCGCGTGCGACATGATTTGATTGCCGAGCATATGCATCATGTGGACGACATTCATCACAAACATAAACTCCTGCGCCATTATATCGACAGCGCGGAACTCGGTCAGGCGGTTATCTTTACCGCCACCAAACTGGGCGCCGGTCGACTGGCGCGCAAGCTGGCCGATCAGGGACATGATTCCGCAGCACTGCATGGCGACATGAGTCAAAAGCAACGCAAGTACACCGTCGAACAAATGCGCCGGGGCAAGGTGCGATTGCTGGTGGCTACCGACGTCGCCGCGCGCGGACTGGATATTCAGGGCATCAGTCATGTAATCAACTTTGATCTGCCCATGAATCCGTCCGATTACATTCATCGGATTGGCCGCACCGGTCGGGCCGGAGCGAACGGTCTGGCTATTTCGCTGGTGGAAGGTTCCGATCGTAAAAAGCTGGCGGACATCGAGCGTTTAACCGGTCAGAAACTACCGCGGACACAGGTGCCCGGCCTCGAACCGGTAACGCCCGAACCACAACATCGATCCGGTTCAGGTTCAAAAGGCAAATCCAAACATCGCGGTCAATCTGCGCGTCCGCGATTTTCCCGGGGTGGTCCGGCTAAAAAGAAACGTAAATCGGTAGCACGGGTATAATCGGAGTGCGCGCGAGCGGAAGTCGGGAATTCCGCTCGCTACGCTCATGGGCCAACATCCGTGCAGGTTACAGGCTGTTTTTCAACAGCCTGTTAATGTCCTGATCATCAAATTGGGATGCGGCATATTGTTTATTTAGATCTTATCAGGAGCCCACCGGCGTTTCGATTGTTTTGAAACCGTTGTACGTAAAATCAAAAGCGGTTTCCAGCGCAAACGGACGTTCATCCAACAACGCGGTCAATTCCGCGTAATCCTTGATGGGTTGCGCGGTTTGCAGGCGTGCCGCGCGTTTTTTACCGCAACCTGGCAGGCGCCGCAGAGCTTTCTGACCGAGCGCATTCATGGCAATGGGATAACGCAATGCCACCAGGCTGCGCTCCTCGGCGTCCACCACAATCACATTGACGGGCGTATGCGGTTCCGACCAACCGTGTAATATATTGTGATCATCATCGGGAATTTTAATGGTCACCGGGTACGAGCCCAGCGGTCGGCCCAGAATATAGCCCTGATTGCGCGCTTCCAGCATGACGTTTTTTATAATGGTGCCGGGTGGAAATACGCGTAACAACATTGGGCGATCGATTTCGCGGCGGATTTTATCACGAAAGTACGTGAACTTCTGTTCCAGTACGGCCGGTCGTCGTTTTCGAGCGGGAATCGCCTTTTCCCATTCTTCGGGCTGCCGACGTAGTCCGGAAAGGCGAGTGTGCTCGTAGGTCATGGCCTGCCGGATGTTAATGCGTCGTAACATCAACCCCCGATCATAGACCATTTTTAAGAACTCATAATTCTGCTCAAAGGTCCGATCGCTTTCACCGGGCAAACCATGTATGAAGTTCAGACCGGGCAACAGCTTGGGGACTCCGTCTTCCCGGCGGGCGCCGAACTCATTGATGATTTCAATGGCGCGCAATGCGCCGTCCGCATCGACTTTCAAATCGTTCCATTGAATGACCTGCGGGTCCACGCTTTCCAGACCCATGGCGGCCGTATCGCCCGCGGTATTGTATTTACAGATGATTTCCGTAACGCGGCGCGATTCTTCCGGAAACGTATCAATCAATCCGGGGTTGATGTTATCCAGGTGCAATAATTCCAGATCGGGACAGGCCCGACGCACGGCCGTATACAGTGCCTCCACCCGTTCGGGCACCGGGCGCGGGAAAGATTTTTGAAAGTCCTGCATGTCGGCCTGGTAAGTCATCAAATCGGCCTGACGACCGAGGCGATAAAAGCGATTGCCCATGCGGTGCAACTCGGCCACCTCCGCGGCGATGCCGGCCACCTCCCGGAACTCGGGCTTACCATAAAATGCTTCCGTGCAAAACGAACAGAACACGCTGCGGGTGCATCCGCGGTACGTTTCCAGTTCCAGAATTGAGTACGGAAAGTTGGGGTGCAGGCGGGTCAGAAAGGCGCCCGCTTCGGCCCAGCGATCCACCCCGCCGGTATAGGTGCGCCGCTGGCCGGTGTGATCCCGGGGAGTGAGTTCACGCAGGGTGTGTGCCATTCCGGCCCGGCGACCGGCGGCTACATGATGGGCATACCATTCCACATCGCCCCGGATAAGCGTGCCGCCTCGCCGCTGGATCTCAGCGCGAATATCGGGAGAGGCATAGCGCATGGGACCGCCAATCAGGGTGACCAATCTGTCAGAGCTCTGACGATGGTGCCTTTTTTCCAGCAGGGTGAACAACTCCGCCACCGTGCCGATGCGCCCGCCCAGGTATTTCCCGGGCACAGTGCTCCCGGCAATCACCACCAGCAATTCGGGTTCGTCGGGCAAATTCATCCCCCGACTGCGCCAATTATCCACGGTCAGATAGCCGATTTTTTCGGGCGGGATACCAGCATCTACCAGGGCTCCGGCCGTATAACGACAGTACGGTGAAAGATAGGGAGGCACGCCGAAGCAGGCCGGCTCATCCACATAAAAATCGAGAATTAACATTTTAGCCGTTTCGATCAGGATGTTCGAGGCCCATAGGTGGCAAATTGACTTTACCCGTCCGGTGCCGAATGAGAACAGTACAGCCAAAGCAATTGCGGGGATGGTGACAATCTTTTTGTGTTAACCCGCTTAGCGCTCCGCTCCGTGCCGAAAAAGATAGATATAGAGAGAGGACTCTGAACTCCCGTCAAAGAGCATATCTGCTGTTGCTGACCAGCCTGTTTGTCTGCTGGCCTGTTTTCATGCCCGGGCGGACCGCGCTGTCGGCCCAGGAGGAGCGCGAAGACGCGGATGCTCTACTACGTCGGCTGCGCCAGATTCAGAGCAATCCGGTACTGCGGCGATTGTTCGAGGATCGGGAAGACCTTACTCCGGCTCAGAAACGCATCATCTCCCAGGCGGTGGATGCCATGAGCCCCGAAGAGGTCGATGAGAACCTCACCCTCATGGAGCTCAGTACCGACGGTTCCATCTATACCCGTCGCGAACGTTTGAAGATCGCGCTGGGAGTGGGTACTACTCCTTCGCTGCCGCCGTCGCCCCTGCCGCCGGAAATCGCCATTGAGAACGCCAGCGAAGGCGAATACATTGAAGGCAGCGATGATCAACGCGGTCTCTTGAAATTATCCGGACGCATTCGCGTGCGTCTGCCCAACGGTGTGTTCTATGCCGACCGGGTGATTGTGGATACCGCCCGCCAGGAAATTTACGGCGAAGGCGACATTGTCTATCTGGAAAACGATACCGAAGTGCGCGCCGAACGCATCATTTACAATCGCAAACTCAACATCGGCATAGTTTATAACACCGAGGGGCAGGTCGGTCCCATTCACTTCATCGGGCGCACCATCAAACAGGTGGATGAGGATCACTTCGCGGTCAGCCAGGCTTTCTTTCATACATGCAGCGCGGAAACGCCTCACTATAATTTCACGGCCAGTAAACTATATATTTACGACGACAACAAAATCTTCGCCACGGGTGTCTGGTATCATATCGGCGGCGTGCCCATGCTGCCGCTTCCGTTTCTGTTCGCCTCCGATTGGGGTACGGGCATCATCACTCAGGTGGGCTACAGCGACGTGCAGGGCTGGTTCATGGAGAACACCTACCAGTTCGGCGTACCCGATGCCATCTATTCCAGCTGGCAACCCATGGCTTATCGATTCAAATTCGATTATCATCAGAAAATCGGCGAGATGCTGGGCATTGAAATGTATCGCTTCGCTCCGGGACTCAGCTATGTGTTCGATATCGGCGGCGCGCGCTATAAACGCTACGAGGTCGTGGGTGATTATCGCGAAAAAGATCGGATTGCCATTACCAACAACGTGCTGCGCGACGACGGCACCACCGGACGCATCGAGGATAACTGGCATAAAATCTTCGCGTTGATTAACTTTCGCCAGCAGGATCTTACCGACAACAACGTGCGCAACGTGCAATTGCGATTCGAGGATTACGGCCATTTCCTGTATGAGTACGAATTCGGCGGTCGCTATGTGCCGGAAAGTACCATTCCGGCCCTGTATAAAAATTCGGAGGCGGGGCGCGGATTGTTGCGCACCAATACAAATTGGAATCTGGTATACAATGAAGTGCGGGATGATTTGCGTATTCGCGTCTCCGCCACGCGCAATCGTTACTGGGATGTGAACGTCGATTTTTTTGAGGACTCGGAATATGTTCCGCAAAACGATGTGGCCCCCAGCATCGACATTGAAAAGCGCTGGCGAGTGGGAGATGTGCCCTACCTGGACTTACCGGTATACTGGGATCACACGTTGCATTCCGATTTGCAGCGCGAGTATTCGCTGGGCAAAGATTTTAAGAATATCAATAACAATAAGTATCAGACCGGTCTGCGTACGTATATACCCATTATTCCGTATGTAAGTCTGGCGCCTACCATCGGCTACGGTTTGCAGAAGTCGGTACCGCAACTGGATACCACCGACGCTTCCCAGGAAGAAGCGCTGATTACCGAAGGAAAAAAGAACAGCTATCAGTATGTTTTCACCGAGGACGAACTGGTGCTGGGGCCGCCGGAGCTGTTTTTAAGTCTGATCTATCGCAAGAAGTCTTCGTTCAAAGAAGAGCAGAATGACGCGCCGTCCGTAAATTTAACGGGTTTCACCGGGAATCAGAAGGTCAATGAAACCGAAATCACTCTGCAGGCCATGCCGTTCGTGGACGCTCTGTTTTCATTGAATACAATCTATGATCATCGCGAGTTTGAACGCGACGTGCCTACCCGGGAGCGCTGGTACTATCCCGTTTTTCGTAGCGACGTTTATTTTGATTTTCTGAATCTCTTCGATGAGAAGCGCGAAAATTTGCTCAGCCGGCACAAAGTACATTTTGTCGGTCTGCGCTTAACGAACGATTATATTTACGATCCCATCAATAAGCGCGACCATTCCGACGTGGTAGGACTGAGCCTGGAAATGGGCGGATTCGATCTGTGGTTGCTCAAGCGCTTACGTTACTTTGAAGCTTCGTTTTACTGGTACCATGTGTACTATAATCCGGAGCTGGATCACCTGCGTTTCGCCTTTAAGATGGATGTCCAACTGTGGAGCTGGGGTTATCTTGAAATGGAAATGGAATCGCGAGCGACGGATGTGGAACGTTATTCCGGCGATTCACTGGATGAAAATGGCGATCCGGATCACGTGAATTTTACCAGAGACATTGCCAATGGAGCGGGTTTCAACGGTCGCCGTAATCGGGAAGACGCCGTATTCAATGTGGCTTATTTTAAGACGGCCCTGGTGCTTGATCTGCACGACTGGGAATATCGCCTGGGTTATGAACTGGAACAACGGGCGCTATTCGGCGGCGTAAACAGCCTGGAAGTGGTCAACTATTACGATAACCGCGTGTTTTTCAGCGTTACGCTGCTGCGTTATGATCTGGGCAGCGGCGTGGCGGACGGCAGTCGCTTCCTGATTGATCGACAGCGGGTGCGACCGTCGGAAATCGGGCGTCAGCCCATCGGGCAGGAACGGTTGTACTGATGCTGCGGGAACGCAACCAAACATTTAAACTCATCTTTATCAGTCTGGACTTCGCGCTGAGCATGTTGTCGTTTATGATCGCCACCATGCTGCATTTTCATGTGCTGAGTCCCGAACAACGGCAATTCGTAATGCCCGATAGCACGGGCTTGTTCGCTCCCGGCGCCATCTTCGATTTCCTGGGCGAAGAGGTGGTTTTCTATATAACTTATCTGTATCTGGGTGTGTTCATATCTTTCGTGCAGGTGGTTACCTTCATCGCCACCGATCTATACCATCCCCGACGAGGATTGAACTGGTTTAACGAACTGTATTCCATACTGCGAGGAGTGTTACTGGGACTCGCGCTTGTGCTGGCTATTTTGTTTTTCTATAGAGGCACCAGTTTTTCTCGCCTGGTGATTCTATATACGGCGGGAACTTCGGTAGTACTGGTATCGTTCGGACATATTGGTTTGCGATTATTCCTGGGACGCATGCGCGCCCGGGGTTATAACATGCGAAATGTATTGATTCTGGGAACCGGTATAAATGCCGGCCGCCTGCTGGAAACCTTGAAGCGGCATTCGATTTACGGTTATCGGGTGGTAGGCGTGCTCGGCCCGCGCAAGAACGCTTTGCCGGAACTGGAGCCCAGGATCAAGGGCACCATCCGGGATTTCAAACGATTGGCCAGGCAGGCCCAGCCGGATCTGATTGTCTACGCCATGCCGCACAAGAAAGCCACGTTGCAGGAGGTGATTGAATTCTGTGATAACGAAGGCATCGATTGCCGCATTGTGCCCGACATGGTGGAAATGCTCACCGCTCGCGCCCGGGTAGAGGATATGGACGGCATGCCGCTCTTGACCATCCGGGATATCCCGTTGAAAAACGGTTATAATCGCGCCATCAAGCGTACGTTTGATATTGTTTTTGCCGGATTGTTTTTAATCTTGAATGCGCCCATATTTCTGGTGCTGGCCCTCTTGGTGAAAATCAGTTCGCCCGGTCCGGTACTGTTCAAGCAGGAACGTATGGGACTGGATCGACGCATTTTTCTGTGTTATAAATTTCGCACCATGTTTGTTCAAACCCGGGAGCAGTCCGATAGCACCTGGGGTTCGGCCAATGATAGCAGGGTCACTCCGCTCGGACGCGTGTTGCGGAAAACCTCGCTGGATGAGTTGCCCCAGTTCTGGAATGTTTTGGTGGGCGATATGTCGGTTGTGGGACCCCGGCCGGAAAGACCGCACTTTGTACAGCAATTCAAAACCCGCTATCATCATTATATGCGACGCCACCAGGCGCGGTCGGGAATTACGGGTTGGGCCCAGATCCAGGGCTGGCGCGGAGATACGTCCATTCAAAAGCGCATTGAAGCCGATATCTACTATATTGAAAATTGGTCTCTCTGGCTGGATATTTTGATCTGTCTGAAGACCATACCGGCTATGCTGCGCAGTCCGGGCGAATAGGTCCGATATAAAGCACGACATCAGTGCGGGTGCGATTTTGAGATGACTTCATGAGATCTCAATTCAAAATTATGAGATCTTATTCGGAATTATTTCCCGCGCGTCAATGTGTCGCTTGCGTGGGATTTCATTGAGGAAGTTTATACGATGAGTGGCAGACAAAAACATGCAAGACAGCGACAATCAGAGACCGAAATTACCGACCAGGTGCGGGCTATCTGGAATCGGGCGCACTTTATTCGATTCGTCGGCTATAAATTAGAGCGCATTGCCGCGGGGGAATGCGAAAGCTCTCTGAAATTGCGTACAGATCATCTGCAACAGAATAATTACGTGCATGCGGGAGTGTTGGCAACTATGGCCGATCATACGGCCGGGGCCGCCGGCGGTTCATTGGTCGGCTCAAACGAAATTGTACTCAGCATCGAATTTAAAATCAACATGTTGCGTCCGGCGGTGGGAGACGCATTGCGGTGCGAAGCGAAAGTACTGCATGAAGGCAAATCAATTATCGTTGTGGAATCCTGGGTATATACGCAAAAGCATATCCCGAAAACCGGCGCAATCCGCGAAAAGTTGGCCGCAAAAGCGACGGTTACGCTCGCGGTTGTGAACGGGTAATTCGTTGCTTCAATTTGTAAATCCGGAATGGAAGCATACCGAAGTATGGAAGGTGAAAGTCGCCGAATCAGATGTACTGCACATTCACAGTCTGGAACAGGATCAAAATAATTCCTCCGAAGAAGAGTTGCTGGTTTATCGGCGCAAATGAGCCTTACTCGCGCTCCGGAAAAATCTGTCGGACATCGAAAACAAATCCCGGTAGGATCTGCGACTCGATACGAGCGCCATTCAGTTTGTGCCAGCCACCATTTTTTTGATTTTGCCACAATTCCAGATTGGTTTTGTGCTCCGGATCTACCAGCCAGTATTCTTTGACTCCGCACTGTAAGTACGCTTCGGCTTTTACGCCCCGATCGCGCTCGCGGGTGGAGGGTGAGAGTACTTCTACAATCAGGTCCGGGACGCCGTGAATGTGACCGGTTACGATACCGGCCTGTGCGGCCGAAACAAACACAATATCCGGTTCGAAGACATTGCCATCCGGCAGGAACACGGAAAACTCGAAAAATACTTCGCCCAGGTTCGGATGCGCACGCAGAAACAATTCCATGTCGGTAAGTATTCGGCGATGAGGGCGGGCATGTTCTTCTCTGGGGCTCGGTGTCAACTGCATCACTCCTTGAATCAATTCATATCGGTAGCCGTCCGGGGGCAGATCCAGGAATTGGGCCGGAGTTGCCCGGCGGTCGGCGTAGCGCGGCTCTGAACGGATTGAGATGACGGGCATGGTGAAAATATAGCACCACCCGGGCCGCTTGCAAGTGGGATTTGAACCGGGATCGCTCAAAAAAACGGTTTGCGGCAGATGGCGTTCCGGGTTGGTGTCATAAAAACCCCTTCCGAATCCGTGTTGGAAGTGGATTTTCGAATGGTATCGTGATCATGAAACGCATTCTTGCCGGTATTTCCCTGTTCTTTCGTAGGATTGGAATCGCTGCGACGATTCCGGTGCTGGTCGGTTTGCTGGCTGTGGCCTTCGTGGTGCCCGCCTGCCAGGAAGATGAGGATCCGGCCATCCGGGAAATGCAGATTTATCTGGCGGCCTGTTTTGACAACATCGGCGAATGCCAGAATGTTTGTCGAGACGCGCACGATACGGATGACAACGGCCGGATTGAAGGCTTTGAGGAACAGAGCTTCAATACCTGCGCGGCTAACTGCCAGTATCAATGCTCGCAGGCGTATTTGTTCTACCTGATGGTGGATGAATAAAACGCCGGTGCGCGCAAAATGCTTGTGCGATTTTCATTCACGCTAATAATTTCCGCATGATTCGTCTGATTGTCTTCGGCCTGATCGCTCTGATTCTGGTGATTGCGGTCTGGAGTTTGCTGGCTCCCTATTTGCGTTCCGTGCTGGCCGGTGAGGACAGCGCCGTGCGGACTCTGCGCAAACGTTATGCCGACGGGGAAATTTCCAGCCGGGAATACCAGGAAAAACTGACGGTGCTCAAAGGCGATAGCTACCATCCGGAAAATTTTGACTGAACCGCTATCGATTCACGGCGGCGTTGATGGCGCCCAGCTCATTGAACAGGCGATCCTTTTCCCGCCAGAAATCGGGACCAATCGGTTTTTGAATCCACTTTCGAAATGCGATTTCACCCACACGCATTTGTTCTAAATAGTTCGCTCGCTGCGCTTCCGACAATTCGGTGGTCTGCAATCGTCGATAAGTGCGTACAAAGAACAGGCTGACCTTCACATACAATCGTCGGCGAGTGGCATCGTCCAGCCCGGCATAGAGCGGGTCATTTTGAACGTGCGTTAGAAAATCAGAAACATTGCGCTCCGCCTGCAGACGATTGGTGCGACTCAGCTCGTTCTCGCTGGCATTGCGCGCCAGCCAGGCGCCGGTATAGGCTCCATTGGCACAAAACGCAATCAAGAGCAGCGGCAACCACAGACGACGGACAAATGTTGCGGGGCTTGATTGAACGATTCCGGTCTTATCGGCAGGTTCGTTAGAATGTGATATGTCCGCTTCGGACTGCGACGCGGAATCGGTTTGCGTCTCGCGTGCATGGCGCGGAACACGACGCAGGTCGCTCAATACCTGAAAGAGCAGCAGGTTTAATGGTAACTGAAAAAAAGTTAATAAATCCCAGTCCGCCGGAAATCCAATCAGCGACTTCACTATAAAAGACATGCCCAACAGGCCCAGCAGAACCAGCCATAAGAACCGATAAAGCGGATCGGGCGCGAAATGAACCGCCATCCGGCGGATGATTCGTTGCAATACGTCCGGTAAACGTGAATGCAATTGTTGTATCAAATCGCCTGCCTGATGGACGGCTCTCGCCGAAGGGTGGGCGCAATATTGCAGTTCCTTGATGAAACGGCTACGCAGTCCGAAAAGTAGCGGCAACATCAATAAAGCCGCCGGCGATGCCATGATTATGATCAATAGCATATCCAGGAGATGGTCGGGACGAAAGAGACTGAGCGGGTGGCGTACCGGCGGTTGAGTAATATGAGATTCGGAGGCTGCAATAGGCGGTTGCACCAGGTAGCTGAAGGCGAACCAGGTCAGAGCAAGTAATGCCAGGGCCATTCCGACCGGCAGCCGGCCCATGCGCAGCATGGCATGCAAATCGCGTTTACTTTTGATCCAGGTGTAATAGATCAGGCCGGGCAATACCAGGCTTACCATCAGGTGATGCAGGACTCCGATGGCGGCGATCATAGCCAGATAAATCAATTGGGCCCGATCTGAAAGCGGTGCGCTTGCGCTGGAAGCTCCCGCTGAAATGGCCTCCGGACGATATTTCCGCGTCAACCAGCGCATGGCCGGAAACAACAACAACGCCAGGTACATGCCGGCCAGTGAGTAATTCTCCACGTAGCCGGCGTACAATTGCAGAGCCGGCACCGGAATCAACAGAGCCGCCGCACCAATCCGGTCCGGCCAATCGCGAGGGCGCACAAAATAAAAAAAGGCCAGCAACCAGGGTAGATAGGCCGAGCAACTGATCATTACATAAGCATCAACCGGGCCCAGCCCGAATTGGGAATGCAACCACAGATACAGGCGTGAGTGCAGATAGAGCTCCAGCAACTCATCAAAACTATCCAGGTAACCGAACAGGTGCGAGTATACCGGAATGTGTTCGAGTAGCAGCAGACTAT
>JAGRMX010000619.1 GCA_020441025.1 Leptospiraceae bacterium | reverse complement strand
CGCAGCAACCCATCCAGGCGACGCCAGGCTTCCATCGGAAATTCCTGAGCTTCGTCCGCAATGATGGCATCGTATAGTGGGTGGTTCTTATTATTCTCCGATAACGCCAACTCCTGTAAAGAATGGATGTCGGTGTGATTCGATTGGCCGTCAAAATCGCGTTGAAAGAACGCGGCCAACGCCGGGGACACGCAAACCAACAGGGTTTCAAAGCCTTCCCTTGAGAGACGACGCGCTTTTTCCAGCGCAAGTGTACTCTTACCGGTACCCGCCGCTCCCGTAATGATAACCCGCGGCGTGCGTGAAAGATAATCCAGCACGCGAAACTGTTCGCGGGTCAGAGTAATGATTTCCCGGGTGGCCTCATGTACTGCGGCGGCCAGGGGTCGGCGTAATTCAAACGAGGGCGCCAGCAATTGACAGATGGAAGCCACATCGGCGTTGGTCAGGGGATCTTCATTCTTGCGCTCGGTTTTCCAGTAAGCGTACATAGAATCGACGTGCCTTTCAATTTCATCTAAGTCCTCGGCAAAAGCGGTGATCTCTCCGGGAGCGTCCAGGCCCAGGGAATGTTCCGGACGGGCGCAATCCGGGAAAACTACGGCGTGTCCCGCGTCGATCCAGCGATCCTTCCATTCAGGCAGACTTTTAATTTTTTTAATCAACGCGTACTTGGAGACCATGGCCTGCTCATAAGGGTCTTTGATCCAGTGCTTGCGACGCTGGGAATCGATACTTACCCAGCGATTGCCTTCGCGTCGAATACCGCCGCCTTTGACTTCCATAACCAGAATGCCATGCTGCGGATGCACGATTACAAAATCGCTTTCTCCGTCCCGGGCTTCGTCGTCTTCGCCCTGGCGCGCCAGCCATTTTACGCTGTAGAAAACCTTGTAGGGACCGCGCAGACTGGTTTTCAGAGCGCGATACACTTTTTCTTCGCCGCTGCGATGATCGTCATTATCATTTTCCGGAAAGTGGGCGGGATAAAATTCGGCCATATAATCTTTATAAAACGGAAAGCCGGGCATCACAACGGAAACGGTGGACAGACCTTGCTTTCCCGAAAAAAACAGTCGGTGTGGTTCTCAATCATCGCGACCGGATTGTCCGGTCAACCGCTAAACCCGGCCAGGAATGGCTGCCTTTGCTGCGGCTATCCGTATCGGGGCGAACGTTGTCCTGGCTGAAGTTACTCGGTACTTCGATTCTGTGTTTGTCGGCCGGTATGATCGGATGTCATACGCCCGACCTGATGGAACGATGGACGCCGTACGAAGGGCGTTTCGTGTACCAGGCGGGTGACGGTAGTTTTCGATGTATGGCCGCGGTGCGCTGTCGATTGGTCGGTGAGCAGGGTTATTGTAGCATTACGCTGGAAAAAGCCCGACGACCGGCCGAGGTAGATGGTCCCCTGAATCGTCTGGAACCCGATCGTCTGGAAGTTGTGCAGAACATCCGCCGGGACTCGACGGTTGTACCGGAGAATACGGTCACAGGGGAGACGGAAACGGACGACAGCGATTTAGAAGCGAGTATTCCGCCCGGCCTGTATCGCTATGGCCGCATTCAGCGGCGAACCATCGATGATGTCGATTTCTTCTATATTACTGTGCTCAGTGTGCAACACGACCCTCAGGGCTCCGGTCGCGTTCTGGAACGGTCTTTCTGTGATAACCTGACGCGGGTGGAATGAGCGGTCAACGCATCAACTCATTAACGCAGTGGTGAACGACCGTGTATTCATCCATGAATTGTTGAACAACGCCTGGAAAATCAAAGCAATGTCGATTATCGAAAAATAAATTTACGTGCTGAAAATCAACGGATTAATTCTCAGCGATCGTATTGAATGCGGATCAATGCCAGGTCGTCCATTAAATCGCCCCGTTGTAACAATTCCTCGTGGATGCGCTCCAGGTTACCGGCGGATTCCTGCACGACTTCCAGAAACAGCTCTTCGTTTTCATTTACGATTTGAAAGCCGCGTTCGTCGGTGCCGATGCATAAATCATCGCGTCCGTCGGTACCGACTATAATGACATCGCCGGATTGGAGCGCGAAGGAATCGACCACCACCGGTCGATCGCGTCCGCCGGGC
>JAGRMX010000618.1 GCA_020441025.1 Leptospiraceae bacterium | reverse complement strand
AATCCAAGAGGTCCGATGAATAATTCTGTCTCAGGAACTACAACCCAGATGCCCATAATAGTAGCGACAATGATCCAGAACCACTTTGTAAAACCGGTTGGCTTGCGCCGTCCTCCCGATTTCTTGCCACTTGATCTGGAGCCGGTGTTCGCGCCGGTTCCCTGATATTCTGGATTGATGGTTTCCTCTTGTTCTGCACTCATACCGTATCTTGCTCCCGGTTGGTAAATTCGCGCCAGGCGGATTCGATCAATGAAAAAGAGTATCCACGCGAAAGCAAATACTTCTTCAGTCGCGCCGGTGTGTTTGGATCGTCCGGGTCATAGCGCCGACTGCGCTTTTCCAGTAATTGCAATGCGATTGTCCGCATCTCCGCATCCGGTTGCTCGGCCAGAACCCGCCCGACAATACTCCGATCAACGTTTAATCCCATCAGTTCTGATTTGATTTGAATGGGGCCGCGTCCGTTTCTACGACGGTATTCGGCACGATTGCGGGCAAAGCGTTCATCATCCAGCAAGCGTGTTGCAATTAAGTCGGCAATAATTCGCTCTTCCGTTTCCCGGTCGGGTACCAGACGCTTGCGGCGTAAATACAGGCGCACTTCATGTACGGCTCGCTCCCGGTAGGCCAGGAAACGCTCCAGAACCGGCATGACCGCATCCGTTCCAACGAAAGCGTCCGGCTCATCGGTTTGATCGAAATTATAATTTGCCCCGCTCATAACCGTACCTGTGCTCCCGGTTCGGGCGCACCATCAAGGGGATTTGCCGGCCGCTTTGTTTGTTGGATGTTATGAGTACCTGGTACAACGCGACCGTTCGTATCCGGTTTTACAAAATGAAAGTTCCATAAATTATCCGCTTTGCGGGCTACATGGCGGGAAAAGTCGCCCTCATGGGCAAACAGATGTAGCCCCGCATTGCGTGCGCAGCGACCCAGCTCATCCGGCGTATGAAAACGCTGGATATGTTCCTCCCGGACAATCGGACTGCCGTCCAATCGATCAAACTCCAGCCACGAATACATGAGCCGCTTTTCTTGATTGTACGCGTTGCTCCAGACCAGCACGGTACCTTCCAGATGATCTTCGGTGGTCTGGCGATCAAAATTGCGCAGGATGTTGTTCAAAGAGACGATGTCGGTGCAATACAACCCACCGGGTTGCAGTATGCGCGCCACTTCCTGAAAATGAGATTCTAACTGCCCTAAATCGGTCAGATAGTTGATGCTGTCATGACTGCAAACCACCCAGGGCTGACTGGAATCCTCGTAGGGCAATGGTCCTTCCAGCCTTCCCTGCAGCCAGCTTACCCGGGGCAGCCGCTGACGGGCCCGGTGCAACATTTCGACGCTTAAATCCATACCGGCGCAATGCCGCACTCGCCGGTATAGATACTGTAACAAATGCCCGGTCCCGCACGCCAGATCGAGTACCTGATCCGGAACCCCACCAAACCATCGCCGACTCACATCCAGGAGATAGTCCGCCCACCCGGCGTACGGAACGTGCTCCATACAATGGTCATACACCCGCGCAAATTGGCTGTAGGGTTGGGCCGATTCGGGTTGGGAAGCCATCGTATTTGCGCGAAACGCGAGTATTTTCCGTTTTTTTCTTGCCATGGGACACTTTTAAATATGAAGCTACCTCATTTAATGCGACATAATCTGTGCGTGGTGTGCTGTAACCAACGGTGCCACGACAGGCCCTTGCTTCCACTGCCCTTTATCGGGTGAGATTCGGAGCGTCGGCACAGGTGTAATGGAATGGAATTCTTTTTAATCGCAATCAGTTTTCTGGGTTCGGTGGGGTTTACCCTCGCCCTGCGCCGTCTGGATAAATCGGGCTGGAAGAATGCCCAATTGAAACGATTGGGCGAAACCCGGGAACAACAACTGGAAGAACTGGCCGAGAAGAACGTGCAGTCCATCCGCGACGCGGTCCTGGACTATGAGATGTTGATTCGGCAGGGACGCCAGAATCGGGAGAGCCTGGAGAGCTTCCTGAAAGAATACGAAGAGCGCATGGAAGCCATTCGAGACGACCGTGATTTCATCGAAAAGATACACGAGGAATTGGGCGGAGTGGCCGGCAGCGCGAAT
>JAGRMX010000617.1 GCA_020441025.1 Leptospiraceae bacterium | reverse complement strand
CGTATTTCGGGAATCGTCAATTGCTGCGTGCGTGCATGTTCGACAATGGCGCGCCCGATAGGATGCTCGGACTCGAACTCTATTGCCGCGGCAATGCGCAGGATTTGATTGCCGTCTTCGGCCTGCACGGTCTTCACATCACGTACAGCAAAATTTCCTTCGGTAAGGGTGCCGGTCTTATCAAACAACACGGTCGTAATTCGGCGGGCGCTTTCAAATGCCGATCGATTACGAATTAATAAACCTTTTTGAGCGGCCATCGCCGTAGAGATGGCAATTACCAGCGGAACGGCCAATCCCAGGGCGTGGGGGCAGGTAACTACCATGACGCTTACCATACGTTCCAGAGCGTATACGAACTTCGCGTCCAGCAATAGCCATATTGCAAGGGTGATTGCGCCGGACCCGAGTGCGATGAAGGTCAACCAGGCGGCGGCCCGATCCGCCAGGCGCTGAGTTCTGGATTTAGATTCCTGGGCTTTGCGCACCAGTTCCACAACCCGGGAAAGATAAGAATCGTCTCCCGTCGCGCGTACTCTTATATAGAGCGAGCCGGTTTGATTAACGGCACCGCCCACCACGTCATCACCCGGTGACTTCTGTACCGGACGCGATTCACCCGATATCATGGACTCGTTTAAAGAACTCTGTCCCCGGATAATTTCGCCATCTGCCGGAACTTTTTCGCCGGGTTTTATGAGTAATACATCTCCGGTCTGCACATCCTTAATGGAAACATCTGTGGCATCATCCGGGGCGATTTTTTCAAGTAATGCGGACAGGGTTGGCAGATCATTTGAACCGGAGCGCGTTTCATCCGACTGTGCGTCGTCTGCAGGATTTTGAGCGTCCATTTCGTACTGTTCGGCGTTAGCCATGCGGTGAGCGGTGTCGGGCATAAGGGCCGCCAGTTCTTCCAGAGAACGTGAAGCTCCCAGGATGGAGCGCATTTCCACCCAGTGGCCCAGTAACATTATATCGATTAAAGTTACCAGTTCCCAGAAGAATATCTTACCCGGCAGGCCCAGCGTAACCAGAACGCTGTAACCATAAGCCACCGTAATAGCCACGGCTATCAGCGTCATCATGCCGGGACTCAGGGTCCGAAGTTCCCGGATCAATCCTTTGAGAAAGGGCCAGCCGCCGTAAATAAATACAAACGAAGCGCAGGCCAGCAGTACATAATCATCGCCGCTGAATTGCCAGTGAATGCCGGTCCATTTCTGGATGAGCGGGGAAAGGGCCAACACCGGAATGCTGAAGATCAGCGAAATCCAGAGGCGTCGCTTAAAATCTTTAATCATCATGCGGTGATGCGCATTGTGATCATGATGGGAATGTCCGCTCTTTTCATCCCCGTGTCGATTGTGATTATGCTCCTTCGAATGATTGGAGGCCGGTTCGGTATGATGCGGATTTTGCCGGGCGTGTCCGTTGTTAGAATCAATATTGGAATTACCGTCGCCGGAGTTATTCGTCGCGGAAGCCATCTATTCAGTTAAGCAACTCGGAGTATACGTAACCACCCGCATCAGTACGGAACTGATTTGCTGCGGCGACGGTCTTATTCATCGTAAACTTTTGCGGCGCGTTCTTCCTCTTCTTCCGGACGAATTCTTTCAAACCGTGACAGCAAACTGTACGCGCACGGTGTTACGAACAGTGTAAACAACGTGGAAATGGTCAGACCGCCGATCACCGCAATCGCCATGGGGATACGACTTTCAGCGCCGGGACCCAATGCCAGGGCGGGCGGAACGGCCGCCGCAATGGCCGTGAGGGAAGTCATCAGAATGGGACGGAAACGCACCTGGGCGGCTTCGACCAGAGCGTCAAAAACGGATTGGCCACGCTTGCGGGATTCATTCGCGAATTCCACCAGCAGAATGGAATTTTTTTTAGCAATGCCCATCAACAGAATCAATCCGATCAAACTGTACAGGTTGATACTGGAATCGGTAATGAACAACGCGAAGAACGCGCCGGTTATACTGAACGGCAAAGCCAATAACACGGCGATGGGATGCACGAAACTGTTGAACTGGGCGGAGAGCACCAGGTAAGCCGCGAGTACTCCCAGCCAGAGTGCGAAGTACAGGCTTTCAA
>JAGRMX010000616.1 GCA_020441025.1 Leptospiraceae bacterium | reverse complement strand
GATCTCCTTAAAGTTACCGAAGGCCAATGGCGGCACTTCAAATAGATAGCCCGGGCCGGCCACCCACTGAAAAGTCAGATAACCGGTAACGGAAGAAATGATACAGGGCACCAGCGAATCGCTTTCTATATCTTCAAGATACAGAATCTCCATGGCCACAATTGCGCCGCCCAGCGGAGCGCGGAAAATGGCGCCCAGCCCGGCTGCCGTACCCGCCAGCAGCAAAGTTCGTCGGGCCCGGGGACCGGCTTCCACCATCCTCGCCAGCCAGGTACCGATACCGGCACCGATAAATGCCGTCGGCCCCTCACGACCGCCACTTCCGCCGGTAGACAGCGTAAAGATGGTTCCCAGTGCTTTAAACAGGGGTGAGCGCCCGCGAATGCGACCTTCCCGCTGATGAAATGCCCGCACCATATCGTCCGTGCCGGCACCGCTGACCTCAAAGAAGAAGAAGTGTTTAATTACGCCCACGGCCAGACCACCCATGATGGGCAGGAAAAACAACAACCAGGGGCGATACACAACGTCCTCGCCGCCATGATGCAGACTGATTTCTCCGGGCGGATGCGTGAACTGCAAACCGGCCAGATCGCCCATCAAAAAAGACTCGGCAATGGCCAATCCATAAGAGAAGAGCACGGCACACAGACCCGAAGCGATACCCACCAGCACTGAGTAAAAATACATTTCCCTGGGGCTTTTGATTCGCATCCAGTAGCGAAGCTTCTGCAACCAGGAATCCATCCGGGGTGGGGCCTGTTTGAGATCCGGCACAACTACAGCCTTTTTTCGGGAACCGGTGACGGCAAGAAAGTTCAGATTGACCGGATGCCGAGAGCGGAAACTCATTTCATTCGAAATGACTCAGTTCATCTGATTGCCATCGGCACATACGTATACCATGTGGCGTATGACGATTGTACGCGGCCGGGACGCGAGACGGAGCGGAAAAACGATTTATGGCGGAGCAAATCGGACCACGCAGATGGCCGGAAGGAATCCATGCCGGCGAAGGCATGCCCATGAACCATCGGGGCGACCTGATGGCCATCTATCAGGCGTTAAAAAATAAATATAGAAACTACGATACCAAATACGCCCTCAAGCGTATGCAGGCTTTTCGACGTTCTATACATGAGTTGAATGCTAAAGGCTTTCCGCTGGCAATTGAGTTACTGGGCAGCATTAATTTTGGCATTGTAGACCCTTCTTCCGACGCGGATTGCATCATTTTGCATTTCTGTGACATGCACGCCGACGGCGGCGAATGCATGCCGTCCTGCCCTACCCTGCACTTTGAGCGCGATGAATTAAACAAACTGGTCCGCAAGCAACTGTCGGAAGACGGCATCCGGCTGGAAATACTGGATTGTATTAACCTCACTTATATAGAAAATTTTCTTAAAAGCGGCCGCACAGATGAAGATTCGATAATATTTCGTTTCCTCTTTTATCGCACCATGGGTCGACCGGTGAATCGACCGCTGTTCATCGATTTCTATGAAAAGCTGGCGGAAATCGAATCAATCTGGCCGGCTTTTAACAAATGGGCCGCCATCGCATTGCGAGCTTATCTTTCCACTTCCGATCATCGTTATTCGTTCAATAAATACAACGAACGCATTCTGAATCAGAAACTGGCTCTGCCGGAAGGGCTGCGGGAAGAATTAAAACAATACCTGGATAGTTAAGCAGTCATTTTAGCACTATGATCGTACGTAGCGCCTCATTTACCCGCAATTAACATCCGGTCGGTGTTTTCGTTATCGGGACGAGTCGATGGGAACGAATCAGTTATCCTGAGTCATCTTATTGATTTTATCGCGCAGAATGGCGGCCCGCTCGAAATTTTCCGCATCTACCGCTTTTTGCAAATCCTGCTTCAATTTTTCCAGTTCGGATTGGGGTTCTTCTTCCGCCGGGGCGGGCTCGGCGGTCTGGCTCTCTTCGCCGATAATGACGGCCGCTTCCCGGTACACTTTTTCATGCATATACATGGGACATTTAGTGCGAATGGCAATAGCCACCGAATCGGATGGACGAGCATCCAGTTCAATGATGCCGTCGTTAGTCTGAACGACAATGCGCGCGTAAAAAATGCTG
>JAGRMX010000615.1 GCA_020441025.1 Leptospiraceae bacterium | reverse complement strand
TGTTGGGGCGTGCCCCTTCGCTTACTTTTATTGTATGTTAATGAATGGTTGGAAAGAAACGCGAAGGGTCGCGCTTTCGCGCGCTCAGTCTCCGGCTGTTCTTTTATTCGCGTTATCTACAGCCGGAGACCACCGCCGCAGTTTCAGCAAATTTAATAAAATGTACCGCTGCGGCAGTGCGCGCTTCAATCGCTCACGCGATTTTTGAGAATTTTATGCGAGTTATTATTAAATTCTATCGCTGCTAAGTTGTACACAGAGAATCCACATTTATTTGTGGCTTTAGTTTTTGTTTTGGTTGACTGTGTGCTTTAATCGTACTGCCGTCGATCCATGGGCTTCTTGAACGACAATCTGATCGATCACATCTCCGATGAATCTACAGACTTACAGGAACGTGCGCTCAATCATGTCGAACAAAAAGAAACCGATAGAGCGCCGGTCGCCAGACTCAAACACACTTTTTATGTAGTAAGGGTCATGGCCGATCGTCTGGCAATTGCTGAGTATTGCCTGAAACACATGCCTTCCTGGGAAACGTATTGTGATATTGTTGAGGAATGGGGCGTGGCTTTTTAGATATTCCTCTCAGGAATACGCCGATACTGTAGGGACTGAGCATAAATTTTATACCTCATGTATAAAATTCACTTCCCCGGTCTGTCGTTTAGTCGGAAAATTGCACCCCGGTGCAATTTTCGCCATTCCGGGTCGGCTCTGCGGAGTGGTAGTCTGGCCAGCGGAGCGAGGAGTGTCTGGATTATGGGCTCCTGAAAATGGCCGCGCAAGTGTTTTTTGGCCTTTACTGGCCGGATTGCCGCCTTTCTGGCCCATTCTGCGAGTTTTCAAGTTTTACAGGCAGAGTTTCTTCTATATAAAGTGCGCATTTTTTGGAGTTCAGGGCCGGTTTTTGGTCTGAGCGGTCCGGAACGCTCCCGCGTTCCGTCGGGAAGCTGACTCTGCGTGGGGCATATATTGGTCCGCCCGGTGGTTCAGGCCGTAATCGTCTTTACCAAAAATCGGCGGGTTCGCCGGGCAGGGGACCTTCATCCTGCGCTCTCCATGGTTGTTACCCTGCGGAGTGCGTTTTTCTGCCCGGTACTGTTAAAGAGTCTCAGAAGTTGAAATCATTCCCATTGGCTCTTATTGAACTTAAAACTATTCAGACCATATACGTCGTATGCTAAACAGTATTAATATTATTCTTTAATTTCTTAAATATTTTGCAAATCTCTGATTTTTCATTTGCATTTAAAGTTTCATTCACTCTGTACTTTAAATCGGCTGCTGCATAGACGATTTTAAACCGTTCATGCGCGCAAATTACAACACGTATCATCCGGCTATTCTATTGTTGTTCTGGATGAATATGCTCCCCGCGCATATCAAAGCGCAGATTCCGCGTAGCACGCTGGCGGACTGGCAAAATCGCTTTCTGCGTACCGATCTTTTTGGCTCCTCCGAGGTCATTCTGTTTCAAGAGCAAATGAATTACCTGCTTTTGCTTGAAAAACACCGGCGCTTATTCGCCGCCTTTCGCGCTCTTATTCATATTAATCGTCTGCTCGCTGACATGATCCAGAATCGTGTTTCTTTCAAGCGCATGCCTTTAGAATACAGAGCACAGTTTGTGGGCATTGTCAATCGTTTCCGGAATTCTACAGATATCAAACGTTTATTACGAATGATGGGTTTCTCTCACCAGAAACTGTACAACATCTCACGCACTTTAACGGTCTGTGGACGCTCCTTAAGAGCGTTATGTCGAACACTTCATCCGCAGCAATTGACTCAGGTGGAAGAACGGGTTATCAATCGCTATTTACGTAGCGAACAATTTCAACACTGGTCCGGTCGTTCCATTTATCTGCAAATGCTCCGGGATGGCGCGGCCTTTTGTTCGCTTTCTTCGTTCTACAATATCGCCGCCGCACTCGGTTTCAGTCGCAGACCGCATAAGTCAAAACATAAACGCGAGGGTATCCGGGCGGATCGGCCCGGTAAGATTATCCATATCGATGTCACCGAGACCCGTTTGATCGATCACACGAAAATCTTTATTTATCAGGTTGTTGATAATTTTTCACGGTACGTACTGCGCTCCTT
>JAGRMX010000614.1 GCA_020441025.1 Leptospiraceae bacterium | reverse complement strand
CACCATGTCACGACGTATTGCGGCAAATCTCTATGATGAGATTGTGAAAATACGACCGGAGTGGCATAGCGACGAATTAAAAAAAGGTGCAATCAAAGTGGTCATGACGGCGGCTTCATCCGACGGGCCGGACATCGCAAAACACCATACGACCAAACAACAACGGCGGGTGCTTGCGGAACGCATGAAGGACCCGGAAGACGAACTGAAACTGGTAATTGTCCGGGACATGTGGCTTACGGGATTTGATGCGCCGTCCATGCACACACTCTACATCGATAAGCCCATGAAAGGACACAACCTCATGCAGGCCATCGCCCGCGTGAATCGAGTCTACAAAGACAAAGAGGGCGGACTGGTGGTAGATTACCTGGGGATCGCTTCGGACTTGAAGGACGCATTGTCTTTTTATTCCGAGAGCGGCGGCAAAGGCGATCCGGCCGCCACCCAGGCGGAAGCCGTCAACCTGATGCTGGAAAAACTGGAAGTCGTCAGCCATATGTTCCACGGCTTTCCTTATGAAGATTTTTTTGCGGCGGATACACCGGGAAAATTGCAGATGATTCTGGCGGCGGAAAATCACATCCTGGGACTGGAAGACGGCAAGAATCGATTTATCAACGAGGTGACCGCGCTCTCAAAAGCCTTCGCCATCGCGTTGCCTCACGACCAGGCTATGGATGCGAAAGATGAAATTTCATTCTTTCAAGCCGTGAAAGCCCGCCTGGTTAAGTTCGATGCACCCGGGACAGGGACAGGACGCAGCAATGTAGAACTGGAAACCGCCATTCGTCAGGTAATCGATGCCGCGCTGGTCGGCGAACAGGTCATTGATGTGTTCGATGCGGCCGGCCTCCAGAAACCGGAGATTTCGATTCTTTCGGAGGAGTTTCTCCAGGAAGTCGCCGAAATGGAACACAAGAACCTGGCTCTGGAAGTGCTGCGCAAGCTGTTAAACGATGAGATTCGCGGACGCGCCCGGCGCAATCTGGTAGAAAGCAAAACTCTGCTTGAGATGCTGGAAAACTCCATCAAGCGCTATCATTCCAAAATAATCACCGCCGCCGAAGTTATTGAAGAACTGATAGAACTGAGTAAAGAAATTCAGCAGAGAGATAAAGCTCCGGAAGCCATGGGTTTGAATGAAATTGAATACGCGTTTTATTGCGCCGTAGCCGACAACGAGAGTGCCCGCGAGCTTATGGGTAAAGATAAACTGCGCGAACTGGCCATCGTGCTCTATCAGCGCGTAAAAGAGAACGTCTCCATCGATTGGACCATCAAAGAAAGTGTTAAGTCGAAGCTGAAAGTAATGGTAAAACGCGCATTGCGGCAATACGGTTATCCGCCCGATATGCAGCTCATGGCAACCGAGACGGTTTTGAATCAGGCGGAAAAAATTGCGGAGGAGCTGGCGTCTTAATCATTTTTAATTGTACCGGTCCACAATCGCACTCCCCTCTCAATCCTCGATCCGCAACATAAGTTCACCTGTGCTCGCATCATGCTCCAATCGCCCTGTAAAAGTGTGCTCAGTATCGCTTTCCGGATTGCATTGCATCTCACATTCATTGCCATGACAGCCCACTGCTTCCCCCTGCCAGTTGCCGGTAAGCGCCGTACCGTCCATACCGTCCACAAGCGAAGCACCCGAATGGCAGGAGTTGCAGCAGGGATTGGCCGGCGCACAGGCCATACGCGTGCACGCGGCGCCCTGAAAGCGGGATGAGCCGTCCGCATTTTTAATCAACCGGCCAACGCGAACCGTTCCCATAATGGTGATCAATCGACCTTCCAGCTTGTCCGCCTGCGCAAGCACCTCGGCGAGGCTGAGTACTTTGCTGTCCGAATCGTTTGCCGCAACGCGACTACTGCATAGTGTCAAAATCAACGGCAGAACCAGCGGCAGAACCAGGCCTAAAATTAAAAAAGAACGTAGATTGTACATAGCAACGGAAGGCATTGGAATAATATGGCCCGGCTGCGCAGGGTTACAAGTGCGATTTGCCTCCAGGGTATTTCGCTCCGTGGATCGTCCTGGGACATGGACAACGCTGTGCGGATTTTTTCGCTGGTAATCCCAACCAGGATTACTAAAACATTGTTAACAAT
>JAGRMX010000613.1 GCA_020441025.1 Leptospiraceae bacterium | reverse complement strand
GGCAGCGCTCGCCCCACGATTACGCTCATGGCGTAATCCAGGTAGGCTTCTTTCATTTGATTGTCGATTTCAACCGGCACAACGCGGTCGCCCCGGGAAAGCGCGTGCTGAATGTCGGTGCGCTCAATACGATTCATTGCCTCTTCCAGACGGGCCTTAGCCGCCCTGGATTGTTTGCCGCCCGAAGTGGAGGTCGATCTTGCCGGAGCGGATTCGCTGCCGGCGCTTTGAGCGGCGGTCTTCTTGCGGCTGGCGGTTTTTTTCGTGGTCTTTTTCTTTTTAGCCATACTGGTTTTCCGATGATTCGGTCGTCGCGTTTGTTAGATCACCCGGTTAGGATGCCGGTCGGGCGATAAATAGCGCAGTTTAAATTATGTTCCAGAGTGCCGATTGGCATCATGGCGGCAATTACTATTTGAGCAGGCAATAATATGGAATAAACCGCCTATTTTATTTGTCCGTTGGAAATGATTGTGAGCAGGAAAATAACGGCAAATGTATTCAAACGAGTAAAGCAGTCGGGAAGTATAATTAATACGATTGGATCGGGAAGAAGCGGATGATTTATGCCCGCGGTGAGAAATTTAATTTTGCAGTTTCCGCTTAACTTCGGATTCTATCTTATCCAACCGGTCCAGCAGTTCTTTGCCGGAAACGCGCGCCGCGGAGCGCATTTCCGTTCCCCAGCGCAACAGATCTTTGTTATTGATGCGGCGTACGTCGTTTGCGCGGGCCCATTCCGGACCGATGACGGCGCCCAGTTGAATCAGTTTTCGTTCCACTTCCGTTCGATGATCGTCAATCAGCGCCAGCAATTGTTTCTGACGTTTATCCCAGCCCTTTGTGCCGATTCGGCCGCTATGAAATATTTTAATCCATCGATCGATTTCGGACGTTTGCATATGGACTCATTCAATTAAGCCAAACGCCACCGCGTTCAGATTGGTTGCCGGCAATCCGGTACTGCGACTCCAGGTGGTTCCATTATCAATGGAATACGCGATTTCTCCCGTGTTTCCGGCGGCCACCAGCACTCCGTTACCATAGCGTAGAGAATTGTAATTGGTGGCCGGCAAAACTGCCGACTCACTCCAGGTTACCGCGTCGCTGGAAAAACTCACCTTGTTATCATCGCCCACCGCCAGAAAGAGGCTGCTTAGAAAATAGCCCGATCTCCGTGACGCCGACGGGGGTGTGCCGGTGGCGGTCCAGTTGTTGCCGTTATCATCCGAGTACCAAATAAAGGTACCGCTGGCGCTGATCAGTACAATGCGACCGACGGAGGGATTGCAGGTAATGTCCTCCCGCGTAGCCGCGAACGGATTGCCGGATATGGTAAAATTCAATCCGTCACCGGAGAAGGATATATCTCCGTTACTGCCGGTAAACCATAGATTGCATACAAAACCGGCCATGGATTTCACAGCGCCAATCTGTGAATTGACCGCGCTCCAGTTTTGCCCGCTGTCGGAGCTGAAATGTACGTTGGGGTTTAAAGTACCGACCGCCAATAGTTTGCCGTTCCCATCGCCTGCCAATCCGAATACGTTGGGCGAGCCGCTCAATACGGCCTGCGCGCTCCAGGTGCGCCCCCCATCGATCGATACCAGGTTCGTACCGCTTGCGCCGGCCGCCACCCAGCGATTGTTTCCGGTATAGGCAATGCCATGCAGATCGACCCCGGTGCCGGAGTTACCGGTCTGCCAGGTGCGACCCTGATCGGCGGAGTATACGATCGTCCCGGCATTGCCTACGGCAATCCAGTGCGGGTTTTTCGGGGTCGTCGAGTACAATAATAACGACAGAGTATTGCATGTAAGGTCACTTTCCGTGCAGGTGGAGGTGTCAAGGTTTGAACAAAACGACGCCGTTATCAGTGCAAAGAGAAGCGCACAGCGGGCACCGTATCGAGATAAAGTATATCTAATATGTTGAAAAGGCAAAGTGTGCTTTCCTGTTTTCAACATTGGAAAACGTCAAGTATTTTGTAATAATAACTTAGAGCGGTATGCTGACGGCATCGGGCGTATGATCGCGGACGAACAATAGGGCGATCCGAAACCACGTCGTTCGTTAAAAACACGAATGCGCAAGAAAGCGCGGGGAAAAATTCTATACACGTCGGCTTTGGACGGTAA
>JAGRMX010000612.1 GCA_020441025.1 Leptospiraceae bacterium | reverse complement strand
TAACGAAGGGATACCAACTTCCAGCATCATGGTGGCATAACGCGTTAAGCATTCCAGATACAAAATATTGCGCGTTCGTTCGCGATCGACGGCATACGCTCCCAGAGATTTTAAGACCCGTGACATGAACGGACTGGTCATCAGATTAATGCCGGCGGCGTAGCGCGGCACCGGCAGGCGCGACCAGGATAAACCAAAGGCCACTTCCACCGAATCCAGATGAGAGCGATGTACGGGGGCGTATAGAATATTGTAGCGTTCCGCCAGATTGCGCAACTCGTCTACCTGTCCGCCTACGTACGGAATGGCCGCGCCGGAATGCATACCGCCGGTCATCCAGCGCATGGGTGCCAGCGTGCGAATCAACGGTCCGCGAATGGCCGGATTATAATTGTCCGAGATTTCATTCACGTAAAAACGAATCAAATCTTCCACGCAGTTATGCAGAGCGCCCGGTTCGCAGCTTTTCAGGCGCGTCCATAATTCCATTTCGCGGGGCAACTCTTCCAGTTCGCGCACGTTTTTCTTTTTGCGCGCTTTTTGCAAACGACGGTCGAGATTACTCAGTATGTTATCGCACTGCTTTTGAATTCGATCGAACATTCCGCGCGTGCCGGATACCTGATGAAAAATTCGTCGTTCAATCAACCGTTTGAAGTTCTGTCCGGCGGCGCGACTGATTCCGGGCATGCGGGCGGCGGCCGCGGCGGTTTCCAGGTTGGTCCGCGGACTGCCGCCGAAAAGCGTTACCAGTGCGTCCGGTTTGCGCGTGCGTGAAAGAATATCATAAACCACTTTGAACAGCGGCATGCGTATATTTCGATCGGCGGCAATCTCCAGAATGGGACCGATGGCCAGAGCGCCTTCGATCAAATCCTGATTTTTCATTACTTCCTTTTCAATGAACTGGGTGGGGCGAAAAAACAACTCCACCCGATCCATCAAGCCCGGATCGTTTTCATGTGCCATCAACTTGCGGATGAACTGCACGCCGTAGGAACGATTGCGTCCGGTAGGACTGGTAGCGGTGGCGATTAAATCCGCAAGACCCGATACGCCGAACAGAGTATTGGGTACCGCTCCCAGACTGGTAGCCAGCCGGAAGATTTCTTTGAATCCCTGGCTCAGTACCATGCCCTGTAAATTCACACCCGACTGGGGCAGGCCTTCGGCGATACCACAGGCGATGGCCACCGGGTTTTTCATAACACCACCCAGTTCCACTCCGATTACGTCGGTACTGGATGCCGCCTGAATATACTCGTTGGTTAATATATCTTTCAGATACGCGACGGCGGTTTCGTCGTTACAGCCAATATTAAAAAAACTATAGTGTGAGGAATAAATTTCGGATAACAGGCTGGGGCCGTTCACAACGGCCACTTTGACTCGACGCTTATGTTGTTCGGCCTGCAATTCAACGAATTGTGAGAAAGTCACGCAGCCCAGCTTGCGGCGCGTATTTCGTGATACCACACCCTTGGTGAAGATGACAATCAGATGCTCTTCATCGGGGCTGAGCTGCGCAATAATGTGCTCCAGCGTATCTTCAAACTGCCTGGAGGGAACGACTACCAGCAGCACCCAGGGTTTATCGGCGAATTGACCGTAACCGCTGATCACCTCCACATTTTCGTGGATTTTATAGGGATTATTCAGCACCTGTCCCACGCGCTCTTTTTTTAAGCGTTCGGCCTGGCGGCTGTCCGCGTACCAGAGATATACGGGGTACACCCTCGGAGATAATATGGACGTGATGATCAGGCCGAAGGGGCCTCCACCCAGAACGGCCACTTTGCTGTTTTCATTCATAATATAAATTTCACTGCGTTTGAAAGAGTTTGCATTATTCTCCAGTTTGAGAATCAATGCACCGAACTGTAACGGAAGCTTGCGGTTTCGAACTTCGCAATGCGGTCATAGAATACAAGCAATTGTTCGGCCGCAATCGATAACGGAAACAGGTAATGAAGAACCTCATCCCGGATTTTATACAGCGACAATTCAAGCAGAGTTTACCCGGCGGTCAACTGTCCGCATACGTTTTGCGCTGTCATTTTGACGACTCTCTGCGGCCGGCGGCCAGACGACCGGGGCAGCCGGTGGATATGTCGGATGTAATCGCCCGTGCGCATGCCTTTTTTCCCTATCTGA
>JAGRMX010000611.1 GCA_020441025.1 Leptospiraceae bacterium | reverse complement strand
CACGCAGATCCAGCACCAGTCCGTCCAGCCGACCACCGGCTTCTTTAAGTAATTTCTCATACTCCTCCATTACGGCGCCGGATGTATTGTTTTCCATGTAGAGGAACGATTGGATTTTAATAACTCCGATTTTATTATTACCCACCAGATTATCGCCGACCTTGCTTGCGTCAATCAGGCGAGAAGATACGGCGGTCTGCACAATCACATCGCGAGTGATGGGAATTTCCAGATTGCGCAATTCGGTGGTACGCTCTACTTCCAGTTTTACGATTGTTTCTCGCGGACCACGAATAAGCTGTACAACATCCGAGAGCGGTAAATTGGTAATATCCACCGTATCGACCTTACGGATTATATCACCGGCGCGCAAACCGGAGCGCAATGCCGGCGATCCGGGCAACGGAGTTTCTACCACCACTTCCCGGGGGCCGCCGCCGCGTAACAGAGCGCCGATGCCTTCAAAGGTGGAATCTTCCGCTTCTGCGCGCATGCGAGCCCAGGAACTACGATCAATGATCGAGCTATGCGGATCGATGTTCTGTAAAAAGCCGTTCGTGGCCGCGAAATAGACATACTCCATTCCGAAAGGATGATCCTTATACGGGTCCTGACCTTTGTAATCTTCTGGTAAGTGATTATAACTCTGATAGTTCGCTTCTATCCAGCCGAGGACTTTTTCAAAATCCTTATCATTAAAGCTGATCTTTTTCCAGGATTCCTCTTCAAAACGCTGGATCTCCTGCTCTTTTTCGCGCAGACGACGCGCTTCCTCCACTCTCTGCTGAGCGGTCAGGGCTTCTCGACGCTCTTTCTCAATTTTATTCAATTCTTTAAGTTTTTCATTCCACTTACCGTAGTCGGGTATAAAGATCAAATACGGATCTTCCGGAGATATGTTGACGGCGCGTCCCGGGATTACTCGATCGGCGCCTTCCAGAGCGACGCGTTTTTCATAGTACTCGCGAGTGTACAGACGCAAAGAATAAGGCAGGGCCGCCAGGGCCGCTTCCGCCGCCCCTACATACGACCGATGCCGGTCCACGGCGCTTTTATCGAAATAGTTTTGCTGGGCGAACTGGATGATTTCATAAGCGTCCGCAAGATCAAAATTGGCGGGCACGGATGGACCATCGGTAGTCTTCTGGTCGCAGCGCAGCAGCGTAATCAAAATGATGGATAGAAAAATAATGCGTGTTGTACGATGCACGATTAAACAGGCTCCTGTAAGATCAACTTGTCCGATAATTAAATAGAAATCTCAAAAGCGAAACATTACTCTGTTTTTAAGAAGCGCGGCGCCGATTAATACCTGCGAAAATTGACGTCGCAAACCGGTACAGAGAATGGTTCCCGATAGAAAACTCAACTACGGAAAAGACGCATGACTCCACGTATTCTGTCGATAGTTTTTATGCTCCTGCTGAGCACAACCTGGATCGTCCAGACGGGTTGCCGGGCCGGAGAAGAGGCGGCTCTGGTGCGGGGGCGAGCGTACTATGACATTTATGATGAAGCCGTGAATCTGTATTTTAAGCCCCCCTACCGGAAAGAGCAGGCGGTCGGCTTAATGCGCAGCGCCTGTGAGTACCATACCGAATTACAGGACGCCAGTTGCTATAATCTCGGTATACTGCTGGAAATACACGGGCAACCGGACCAGGCGCTTGAAGCCTATAAGCGGGCTCAATCACTGAATCCACACCAGCTATATGCTCTGGCCATTCAACGCCTGGGGGGCCGGGCCATCGAATCCTCTTCGGACTACCTGAAATTTATGAGCCAGATTGTGGAACATTGCCGGGCAGATGATCGGGAGGCCGCCCTGCTGAGCATGCGTCGTATGATGTCCGTCGCGGTAGGCCCCGGTCATCCCATTACCCTGCATCGCGAAATGCTGGACCAACCCTTTTTACAGTCCTGTCTGGGAGACTCGGAGCAATACCAACAATATGTAAGCGAGCTGCCTGCCAATTCCGAAGCCCTGGATGAGGCCATTTACCGGGAAAGAGCGGCGGTGCACCCTTTTCATGGGCTCTGGGACATGGAACTCTATTTACGAAACCTGCAACAACGCGGGCAATCTCATAATCGCATCACAGCGGATTGGCAGAATGTTCTCCAGGCCACCCGTAACGCTCAGGGGAATGTCGTAGCGCGTG
>JAGRMX010000610.1 GCA_020441025.1 Leptospiraceae bacterium | reverse complement strand
TAATTCCCGCTCTGCCAGCAACTTCTCCGCTTCGGATGACATATATTCCCCTCTGGACCGTCGGCATTATTCCTTCCGGAGCCGACAACTGTCCGTATGAATTCGGCACTCCTCCGACGTTCGCCCCCGGAAGATTCCCGAGTGGAATTCTACATGTATGTTCCGTCTGACAACCTTTTTTGTTCTTTCAGCCGCAATCTGTTCGGGACAGCATGGACCGGGAGATTTGCATGCACCTTGACCAATTGCGCACCCGGCTACGCAGAATCCGATCCAGTATTCTCATTCCGATTGTAATTATCGCCGCCCTGCCGCCGCTTTATTTCACCTTGCTGAATCGAATGGGCGGCGCTTATCATTTCGACCGGGAGGCTTCTTATCTGAGCCTGAGCCGGGGCGCCGTCGATTTAATTCAATCCGCGTTCGCCGATGTCGATTCGGATAGACTGGTTGATTTTCATGTGCACGTGGTGGGTCTGGGTACGCACTGCGCCGGATGCAGCATCCATCCCGATTTTTACTCCAATTTGCACCCGCTTAAACGCATGCGCTTTCGGGTGTACGCCGGTGCGGCCGGCATCACCGATTTCAGCCGGGCCGACCGCCAATATGTGGAGCGGTTACTCGGATTGGTCCGGGGCATATCGGGACATGGCCGCTATCTGTTGATGCCCTTCGACCGCCATTACTATCCCGACGGACGCATCAACCACCAGCACACCGAGTTTTATGTTCCGAACGATTATGTGTACGATTTACAGCGCCGTTATCCGGATGATTTTCTGGCGGCGGCTTCCATCAACCCCTATCGTCCGGATGCCCTTACCGAACTACATCGCAACGCCGATCGGGGCATACGCATCATCAAATGGTTGCCCAATGCCATGGGCATCGATCCCCACGATCCGAACCTGCAGCCGTTTTATGCGGCCATGCGTCAGCGCAATTTGATTCTGATGACGCATGCCGGTATGGAGCAGGCCGTCGAGTCGGATGAATTTCAAAGTCTGGGCAATCCCCTGTACCTGCGCGCCCCGCTCGACGCGGGCGTGCGGGTAATAGTGGCCCATTGTGCCAGTCTGGGACGTAGCGCCGATTTCGAATCGCCCGGTGCGCCCGAAACCGATAACTTCCGGCTTTTCTTGCGTCTGTTTCACGATCCGCGCTATGAGCGACTGCTGTATGGTGAGATTTCAGCCATGACCCAGGCCAATCGTCTGGGCGACTCCCTGGCAACCAGTCCTATCGCCCATATACTGAACCATCCCGAAATGCACCCACGCCTGATCAACGGCAGCGACTATCCCCTGCCCGGCATCAACATTGTGATTCGCACACGCGATCTGGAATCTGCCGGCATGATCAACGCGGAGCAGCGTGAACTCCTGAACGAAATCTATCGTTACAATCCGCTGCTGTTCGATTACGTTCTAAAGCGCACCATTCATCATCCCGAGAATCCGGAGGCGCGTTTATCACCCGAAATCTTTATGGCACCGCCCGAGTGGCGTCTCCCAATTTGAGTTTTGTAAGCTATAATGGTGGGGACCGCATTATCGTTCTTTGCTTTTTGATTCCATGTCATATATCGCGAATCCCGTCCATCATGCCCGCGCCACCGCCAGTTCATTCCAGCGCGTTGTATAGCGCGGCGAGAGCAGGTCCCGTCGTAACTGCCAGTCCGCTTGATGGACGCCACCGGAGGCGAGCCGCAAACAGCCGCGTCCGTGGCGCTTTTCCAGGGTTCCTATCAGGGTGCTCAATCGGCGTTCGCGCTCCAGATCATCCCGGACGAACAGATCGCCCGGAACACACTCCGCCGGACACAAGCGATCCAGCACCACGCCGCTCTTACGATAGATGTATCCGGGTCGATACACGCGCCGTAGCGCGTCCAACGCCGCTTCCACCAGTCGGCGCACATCCGGCGTCGCCACCGGCAGGATGGTATGCGCGGCATTCATGTAGGCGGTGTGGTCCAATCGAAAGGGATCGGTGCGCACGAATACGCTCACCAGGCCGGCGGCGCTCCCATCGCTGCGTAACTTACGAGCCGCGGCCTCCGTATAACGCACCACCGATGCACGCACGGCCTCGAAATCGGCGACGCCGTGCGCGAAGGCCCGGGCTACCGCAATCTGGCGACGCGCGCGCTCCCGACCAATCGGCACGCGACAGGCAATG
>JAGRMX010000060.1 GCA_020441025.1 Leptospiraceae bacterium | reverse complement strand
CTGCGAATAAAAGTTTCGATGCGGGCCAATTCGATTCGAGAAGGCACTCCGGGATTGCGCACCTCCACCGTAAAAACCCGACGGCTGAGTCGCCCGCTGATCTGCACGTAAAAATTGGAGCGATCGGCGGCAATGTAGCGATCCAGATTGCCGGCCTCCAGCGCTTCCTGAAAATCGCCGATCCATTTTTCTTCCGGAATGAAATCGGTTTTTTGCTGTGTGAGTAAATATTGATAGAACTGACGTTTGTACATGGCCTTAAAGGCGTTGCTGACCAGCTCGTGGGTCAGCGCGAATAACACGCCTTTAAATTTTTTCTGTACAAACAAATTGTTTATACGTTGAATGCAGTCTCGCAATTGATTCATGCTCTGGATGCGGGGATCCTGGAGTTTTAAATCAAATTCAAGGCTTCGCAGCCGCTCATCTACCGCACTGGAAGTGTTCATAATGGCTCGTTGTGCGCAAAAATAGCCGCAGTATCGTCATTGCGCAGACATGAGTAAAGTTCTTACTGATATGAGCGACCTATCGATTTTCTGACAAATCTTTTTTGTAATGTTCCCGGCATCCCATAAACAGGGTACAGGAACCTTCATCGGTTAGAGTGCGACGGCAACATTAGCGACTCCGTCAAATCGGCCAGATGCACCGAGAGGTCTTAAATGACCGCCGATCTGAATACGATCCTTGAACAGCGGAACGCTTATGATTTTTGGTAGGGGCGCAACTGAGCCATGTCTTTCATCACAACGTCGGCCGGGGTGTCATGGCCCGTAGCGGATTCGGATTTTGCTTCAACAAGCAGATCCTCCAGTTGCGCCGGCAAATCCGAGTTTTGTGTATCGATAGTATAGCCGGCCGATCGAATCATCCGTATGGTAGTATGCGCATCCGAGCCCCGCACGTTCAGATAACCCGATACAAACAGCGAGTTGGCGACCTGCAAACCTTCCGACTGCCGATCACCCAGATGAATTTCACGACCGGCCGCCATGCGAATTTCCGCACGCGGATTGATCAGGCGAAACAGAGCCAATACCCGCAGACAATAGTCGGCGCTTAAACGAGCCGGTCTTTCGACGGCATGGCCCTGCACGGGAATGAAAAAATTTACCGGAATAGATGGCACATTGCGTTCCCGCAGCGCCAGAGCGGCGGCCACCAGATCATGCGGTCGTTCCCCCATGCCGGCAATCACGCCGCTGCATAAAGCAACACCGGCCGATTGCATGGTTTCCAGAGTGGCCATTCGATCGTCATAATCGTGGGTGGTGCAAATATGTTCGTAGTGTTCGCGCGAAGTATTTAAATTATGATTGTAACGATCCAGTCCGGCGGATGCCAGTTCCTGCGCCAGGGCCGCGTCGGTGACGATGCCGGCACTCAGGCAAACTTCCAGCGGATAAAGCGATTTGATCTTGCGAATTAAATCGGCATAACGTTCCACGCTACGCGGGCCGGGCCCGCGACCGGATGTGACCATGCAATATCTAAACGCGCCGGAATCGTACGCGGCCTGCGCTTCGGCCAGAATTTCGGTTTCGGTTTTATCGGCGTAGGCCGGCACATCTTCCGGCGCCGTCTTGCGTTGCGCGCAGTATCCACAGTCTTCGCCGCAATGACCGTTGCGGACGTTATTCAGTATGTGAATGCGCACTTCCCGTCCGAAGTGTTTTTCGCGGGGAATGCCGGCCGCGGTCAGTAATTCCGTCGTGGACAATTCGGGCGATTCCAGAAACTGCCGGGCCAGATCGGCGTCGGGTGTCGTTTCCTCGCGGGCAATTTGATTCAACTGATCACGCAGGCTGGAGAGGCTCATTCCACCAGTTTGCTGCCGCACCTCGAACGGGCAATCAAAAGTCCGCGTCAGTCGGTGGCGGGAATGTTAAGATGATCGGGATCGTCGTGCAAAGCCCGCACGTCCTGCGCTCCCGGCCGGGTCACTTCGCTATTGGCCGACTCGTTGTCGTCTTCCGGATCGGTAACCGGACCTTCCTGCACAATCGTTTTATAAAGTTTTATGTAGCCCCGCCGAATGATGAATTCACCTTCCTCGGCACACTTGCGGCTGAAGGCCAGTACCTCCGGACGACGATTGTGAAAGTAAAAGAACAACTTCTTATCTTCCACGGCAATGTGGGTGATCAGCCATTCTTTTAGGTCGTGTAACAGTCCGAATATGGCTTTCTCATCTCCGGCCTTGTACTGTTCATTGCGATTCTGTACGAATTGCACAAAATGTCGATGCTGTTTACGGTGCTCTTCGATGTGTTCATAATCGAAATGCCGCATGATTTTTTCTTCGGTACTGAAGTGTTCTTTAATATAGGTAATCGCGTCAGCCAGCGCGGCGTTGAAGTACTCCCGCCGGGCTTCATACTCATGATGTATGGCGTAGTCCAGCTCCACCACCTGTCGAATCAACCAGAGGTGTTGCATATCGATCATGGGTACGCCGATTTTCAAATTGTATTTGTACCAGATGTCGCTGACCATCTTCAGCAGACTCTCACGTGACACTGATTCGGCTTCGGTGCGATCCTGCCGCGTGATGCTGTAATACAGATCCTGCTGCTCGGGACGGATATTAAAATGCCGTTCACGCATGGCCGTCTGACAGGCGGCGCGCGTATCTTTGCCCTGTTCTTTGAAGTACAGGTAGTATTCCCGATCTTCGCGCGCAATATGATTGAACAACCATTGCTTGAGTGTTTTCAGCAGACGACGGGCCATGTCCGCCTCGCCTCGATTGAATTCCCGGGCATGTCTTTTCAACCCCGCGATAAAGCGCTGGTGATACCTTGCGTGCCCTTCCAGTTCGGGATACTCCATCTGCGCCAGCAAATTCTCTTCAAGGACGAAATGTTGCAGACTGAAATCAAGGGCCTCGGTCAGGACTTCCAGAAACGTCTTGCGGGCCAGGTCGTCCAGATACCCATTCTGAACATCCAGCTCCGTAACGGTCTGCTCCAGGCGTACCACCAGGGCAATCAGCCAGATGTGCTGTAAATCGATCAGGGGCAGGTCGAGCTGCAGATCGAATCGATTCCAGATGGCCCGAATTCGATTGACCATCTCCTGATCGGATGCCGGTTTAAGTTGCGCCAGATTCATAGCAATGTGCTCGTCATTATGGTATTAATTCAATGAAGTACCGGGTTCGTTAATATTGATTGAACGTATTCTAACAATTACCGCATGGCACCGGCATTACTCGCACCGGACCACGCGCCCGGCTGCACCCGACAGACTACTTTACAGACGGTCGTTTTTGGATCTTAATCCGTTTTTAATATCGGATGCTTCTTTTGCCGCCTGTTTACGAAAATGAATACACGCATCGCACGTCATGTCATATTGAACACACCACGGTATTTTTTTCCGGGAAGTGCGCCACGATGCTTTTCTTTCGTCAAGATAGGATATATCAACGGAAAGAGTATGATTTATATCAGCTTTAAAGCGGGATTCAAATCAGGAATCCGGTGTCTGGCGCAGAGCATCCAGCAATCCCTGTACGGTACCGGCCTGTATCAGGTTTTCCTGTTGCATGAGCTGCAGGGTCATTTCACGCGAGTTATCCGGTATGTGCTGTAATAGTTGAACCAGATCGCTCAATGATATTTTCCCCTGGTTATTCTGCAGGGCGTGGGCTTCGTCGGTCATACTGCGCGCAATGCGAATTTGAATCATAAACAGAGTGAATTCTTCCAGAAATGCCAGGTAATCATTGTCATTCAAGTCGGCAGCCAGTCTGTATACGAAGTCATATATATTCACGTTATCTACGATCAGCTTCTTGATATCACCGCCCAGTTCCTTAAAAAACTCAAGCATGGCTTCGCTGCGAAACTCGGGCTTCTGTTGCAGATAGATCAAATTGTCCATATCCATATTTTGCAGAACCATCAACGCCGCGGCGTGATTGCTCTTACCGGTAGTCAACAGATTGCGAAACAGTTCCGTGAGTTTCTCTTTCGGGACCACCCGCCAGTACGATTCCGTCAACGAGGCATAAGCCGCGTCATGTTTTTCCGAATCCAGGTTCTGACGGTAATAACGTATCATCTGGCAGTTGAACAGATCCAATGCGGCGGCCGTGTGAAAATCGGCATGCCCCAGAATCCGCGCCGCTATGGACGGGTCCATGAGCCGGAAATAATAATCCAGTAAGAAGACCGTGTCCGGCTCGGCGCGAATCAAGTCCGACACCAATCCCGGCGGGATACGTTTCAACTCGGCTTCCATGCGAGCCAGGGGCGGAATACTCAAACCGAGCAGATGATACAGCTGGGTATCGCGATAATCCGAAGTATTCGATAGATTCGATGTAGATTCGTCTGCGTTCATCAAGTCGACTGTGATGTACACGCCCCGGGCGGTCAATTCTTCAAAACTTCAATCACGCTTTCTTCCAGTATCTCATAGGTCTGCGCCAGTTGATCCGCCGTAATGATGTAAGGTGGAGTCAAATAAACCGCGCTACCCAGCGGACGAATCAGCGCACCGCGTCCCAGAGCGGCCTGCATCACCCGCCAGCCGAACTCGCCGGTATAATCGCCTTCCAGATTGAATTCCAGCACGGCCACCGAACCCAGCACACGGCCCTCCCGGATGCGCGCTCCCAGCGGTCCGGCGGTGATCCGTTTTTGATGGGCCCGATGCCCGCTTTCAAGGCGACCGACCCGCTCCAAAATGTTCTGCGCTTCGAAAACATCCAGCGCGGCAAGAGCGGCGGCACAACCGGGCGGACTGCCCGTCATGCTGTGGCCGTGAAATAAAGTCGTTTTACGATCATCGCTGTAAAATGCCTGAAAGATTTCCTCGGTAGCCAGGGTGGCCGCAAACGGCAAAGTTCCACCGGATAAACCTTTAGAGAGCGCCATAATGTCCGGCCAGATGCCGGCCCATTCGCAGGCATAGAATTTCCCCGTGCGTCCACTGCCGGTAAAGACTTCATCCGCTATCAAAAGAACATCGTATTGTTTGCTCAAATCATACAACGCACGCAACAATTCCGGCGGATAAAAATTGAAGCCGGCCGACGCGCCCTGGATCAACGGTTCCAGGATTAACGCGCAAATGGAATCGCCGCGACTCGTTAAAAGCGATCTATAGGCTTTCAGTACCGGCGCGATATGTTCTTTTATTTTATAATCTCGATCAAAGTCGGCGAATGGTACTTTCGGTTGCGGCAGAGTATGCACATCAAACAACAGCGGCGCAAAGGCCTCATGAAAAACAGAGCGAGCGCCGACCGACATGGTCCCGAAGGTATCGCCATGATAACCGCCCCCCAGCGTTACAAACTCTTGCTTTTGCGGACGACCGCTGTTTAAATAGTACTGATAGGCCATCTTAAGCCCGATCTCCACCGCTGTGCTGCCGTTATCCGAATAAAACAACCGCGGCAGATTATGCCCGGTGGTAGCGCTCAGTCGCTGTGCAAGACGAATGGCCGGCGCATGCGATAGGCCGGCATAGATGACATGTTCCAGTTCATCCAGTTGTTGTTTGACGGCATTTTTGAGCTGCGGATGATTGTGACCGAATATGGATACTCACCAGGAACCGATGGCATCGATGATTTTGCGATCATCTTGCGTGATCAAATACACTCCTTCTCCACGTCGAATTAAGGGCGGGTCCGGTAATAACTTCATCTGAGTGAATGGCATCCAGGCGTGTTGTCTGTGCCATTTCAGTAGTTGTTCGTCTGAGTCCACGGTTGGTTTTGTATTATGCTCGCCCATATTAATCGATTTATTTACTGCGATAAGTTTCCAGCATGCTGATGCTTTGACAGTGTATGTAAAGGCTTTTCCAACCAAAAAGCATAAACTGCCGATGTAGCTTACAAAATTACCCAATTATTGACATCAGTAATTGTTACTGCCGTGTGCTCATGGCAACCGGGCCTAAAAAGTCATTGACAGACGTTTTTTCAGGATTTTTTTTATAATAACAGTGCCTCTGTCGCATCATTAACCGTTGCATGTAAAGCGTACGCTCACACGGTCGTGCATGCGCCGATCATAATCTGAAATAACGCATCCAGCCAATTTCCGTTGCCCGGTTTTGGGCCGGAATTTTTATTGTCGCATTCGGAATGCCGTCGTGCGAGTTTATGTCCGCGAACGGTGCAGCAGGAATTATAAAGGTAGATTGAAATCACATGATCAATGCCCGCATTCGTCCTTTAGTCGAAACCATAACGCCCTGCATCGATGATGGTCGGTATGCCATCAAACGTGTTCGCAACGAAGATATTCGCGTACGCGCCGTAATAATTTCCGACGGTCATGATCGGTTAAACGCGCGCATTCTATTCCGTGCGCTTTCCACCGCCGAAGAACGCGCCTTACCCGCGGACTGGAGCGCATATCGTTCTCCTCAGACCGCCGTCTGGTACAACGCACCGCTGGAACCGGATGTAAACGATGAATGGGTCGGTCACTTTCGAATCAAATCGGAGGGGCTGTTTGTATACACCGTAGAGGCGTGGGTAGACCATTTCCGTACCTGGCGGGCCGATATTCGCAAAAAATTCGCCGCCGGGCAAGATGTGCAGGTAGATATGCAGGCCGGTATCCAGATGATCCAGGCTGCCCGGGATCGCGCTCGTACGGCGGGTCACGAGCACAATGCCGCCACTCTGGATGGATACGCCCGCGAGCTGGAAATCGCCCTGCGCCCTTCCCTCAGCCAGGCGGATGTGGATTTCGCCACCGGACTGGAAATCTACACTATTATGGAAGAATATAGCGATCGTTCCCTTGCGGCACGCTTCGATCGGGAGCAATTTGTGCGGGTGGATCGTCCCCTGGCCGGTTGTAGCGCCTGGTATGAACTCTTTCCCCGCTCGGCGTCTCGCCAACCCCATCGGCATGGCACCTTCCAGGATGTCATCGATCACCTGCCGCGTATCGCCGCAATGGGCTTTGATATAGTCTATTTGCCGCCTATCCATCCCATCGGACATACTTTTCGCAAGGGGCCCAACAATAGCCTGCATCCGGAACCGGATGATCCGGGCAGTCCCTGGGCCATCGGATCGGAAGAAGGTGGGCACAAATCCATCCATCCCGAACTGGGCGATTTTGAAGGCTTTGCCGATCTGGTACGCGAGACCAATCGACTGGGCATGGAGATCGCCCTGGATATTGCCTTTCAGTGTTCGCCGGACCATCCCTACGTGCGGGAACACCCGGAATGGTTTCGCAAACGGGCCGACGGCAGCATCCAGTATGCCGAGAATCCACCCAAGAAATACCAGGACATCTATCCACTGGATTTCGAAACCACCGACCCGGACGGATTGTGGCGGGAACTCAAAAGCATTTTCGAATTCTGGATTGAGCGCGGAGTAAAGGTCTTCCGGGTGGATAATCCGCATACCAAATCGTTTCCCTTCTGGAAATGGGCCCTGCGTTCTCTGAAATGCGATCACCCCGACGTGATTTTTCTGGCGGAGGCCTTTACCCGGCCGCATTTGATGTACCACCTGGCAAAAATCGGCTTCACCCAGTCCTATACCTACTTCACCTGGCGCAACAACGCCCACGATATGCGCGACTATCTGACCGAATTGACCACCACTTCCGTCCGCGATTTCTACCGTCCGAATTTCTGGCCCAACACGCCGGATATCCTGCACGCCGATTTGCAGACCGGCGGACGGGCGGCCTTTGAAATGCGCTTCGCGCTGGCAGCCACCCTGAGTCCCAATTATGGCATCTATGGCCCCGCTTTTGAGTTATGCGTGAACACCCCCCGGGAGGAAGGCAGCGAGGAATACATGGATTCCGAGAAATACCAGATTCAGAACTGGGATTTACAGGGACCGGTAAATCTCACACCGTTGATCACACATATAAATCGATTGAGACGTGAGCACCGCGCGCTGCAATCCAACACAAGCCTGCGTTTTTATGAGAGCAACAATCCGCACATTCTGGCCTACAGCAAACACGGCACGGACCCGGACGATGTGCTGCTGATGGTAGTCAACATGGACCCGCATCATACTCAGAGTGCCATGATCGATTTTGCCTGCCAGGAGCTGGGAATCGATCCGACCCGTCCGTACACCCTGCGGGATGAAATCTCCGGCAAGACATTTACCTGGCAGGATTGCTGGAATTATGTTGAGTTAAATCCCCATCTCAGTCCGGTGCATATATTCACGGTTTCTCAGACCGCTCCACGGCAAGGCAGGTACGCATAAGTAATGGCAAACAGGAAGAAAAAGCTAAGCGCAATCGATGACAACGCCTACTGGTACAAAGAAGCCATCATCTATGAATTGCACGTACGGGCCTTTCATGATTCCAACGGCGACGGCATCGGTGATTTTCCCGGTTTAACGCGCAAGTTGGACTACCTGCACGAACTGGGCATTACAGCGCTATGGTTACTGCCGTTTTATCCTTCGCCGTTACGGGACGACGGTTATGACATTGCCGAATACCGCAGTATCAATCCGATTTACGGCACCCTGAAAGATTTCAAAGAATTTCTAACTGAAGCCCACGCGCGCGGCATCTACGTGATTACCGAACTGGTTGTGAATCACACTTCCGATCAACATCCCTGGTTTCAACGCGCCCGTCGGGCTAAAAAAGGAACGCCCGAACGCGATTTTTACGTATGGAATGATTCGCCCGACAAGTATAAGGACGCCCGCATCATCTTCAAAGATTTTGAGCATTCCAACTGGACTTACGATCCGGTAGCGCGGGCGTACTACTGGCATCGTTTTTATTCGCACCAGCCCGATTTGAATTTCGAAAACCAGCGGGTGTGCCGCGAAGTTGAGAGTACTCTGGATTTCTGGTTTGAAATGGGCGTGGACGGCCTGCGACTGGACGCTGTCCCGTATATCTTCGAAAGAGAAGGAACCAACTGCGAGAATTTACCCGAAACCCATGCGTACTTAAAAACCCTGCGCAAGCATGTGGATTCCAAACATAAGAACAAAATGCTATTGGCCGAAGCGAATCAGTGGCCGGAAGACGCGGTAGCCTACTTCGGCGACGGCGATGAATGTCACATGAACTTTCATTTTCCGCTCATGCCGCGCATGTTCATGGCCATCCGCATGGAAAACAGTTATCCCATTATTGATATACTGGATCAAACGCCCGAGATTCCGGACAATTGTTCGTGGGCCATCTTTCTGCGCAATCACGACGAGTTGACCCTCGAAATGGTTACCGACGAAGAACGCGACTATATGTACCGCATGTACGCCGCCGAAACCCGGGCGCGCATCAATCTGGGCATTCGCCGGCGCCTGGCACCGCTGCTGGAGAACGATCGTCGTAAAATTGAACTATTAAACGCGCTGTTGTTTTCTTTGCCGGGTACGCCGGTCATCTATTACGGCGATGAAATCGGCATGGGCGATAATATCTATCTGGGCGATAGGGACGCTGTGCGCACACCTTTCCAATGGAGCGCGGATCGCAACGCCGGCTTTTCCCGGGCCAATCCCCAGAAACTTTTTCTGCCGGTGATTATCGACCCCGAGTATCATTTTGAATCCGTAAACGTCGAAGCGCAGAATAACAATCCCAGTTCACTGCTCTGGTGGATGAAACGCATCGTCGGATTGCGCAAGCAGCACCGGGCGTTACATGAAGGCGAGCTGGAGTTTATCTATCCCGAAAACAGAAAGATGCTGGTATTTTTACGTCGCTATGATGACGAAAAAATTCTGGTAGTAGCCAATCTTTCCCGGCACGTTCAGTATGTGGAACTGGATCTGGAAAAATTCGAAGGCCTGGTGCCCATGGAATTGTTCGGCCATACACGCTTTCCACCCATCGGCGAGCTGCCCTACTTTCTAACCCTGGCACCCTACTCTTTTTACTGGTTTGAATTGACTTCCGAAGAAGAAGAAAACGGAGACGCAGAATTTAAGCCGCCGCTGCTGGAAAATGTGCGCTCCATCCGGGATTTCTTTCCGGCACGCAAACCCGGCGTGGTTCAAAATGAAATCGTACCCAACTGGTTGCGACACGCGCGCTGGTTCGCCGGAAAAAATCGACGCATCACCGGCATATCCATCATCGAATCGATAATACTTTCGGAAGCGCACGGTGGTTTGTTATCGCTGCTGGTACAGGTAGAGTACACCGAAGGCGAAAGTGAAATATATCAGGTACTTTTAACCCGCTCCTATGAAGACCAGGCGGATGAAATACTGGAAGAACATCCCCGCAGCGTCCTGGCCCGCTTGAATACACCCGGCGAAAAAGAACCGATCGGCATTTTACATGACGCTCTGGTGGCACCACGCACCGCCGAGTTCTTACTGGATATAATTAAGAAACGCCGGCGCTTTAAGGGGGAACAGGGTCATTTGAGCGGCGCTCCGGAGAAGGCGTTTCGACGTATCGAAAAAGAAAAGGCCGAAGCGGGCGATGACATCAGCGACGAACCGGACATCTTGCGCGGCGAACAGAGCAATACTTCCATTGCGTACGGTGAAAAGTTTATTCTGAAGTTTTTTCGCCGCCTGGAAGAAGGCACCAATCCCGATTTAGAAATCGGCAAATACTTTCAAGACCGAACGCGCTTTCGGTACGTGCCTTCGGTCGCGGGTTCTATAGAATACGAAGGCTCCCGCGACATGAGTCTGGGCATTCTGCACGAGTACCGGGACAACCAGGGCGATGCCTGGAATCTAACGCTCGATTCCATCAGTCATTTTTATGATAACATCGTGGCTTTTGCCACCGGTTCGGATGAAACTCCGGATGTACCCGAACTGCGCTTCATCGACATGCGTGCCTACGAACCGCCCGAAATTGTGGCCGAAGCTATCGGTACTTTTCCCATTACGGTTGAGCTGCTCGGCCAACGTACGGCCGAAATGCATCTGGCCCTGGCGGCTCATCCGGAACATCCTGGTTTCGAGCAGGAGCCTTTTTCTTCGCACTACCAACGTGGCCTGTATCAATCGTTACGCAATTTAATGGATGAGGCATTCAGTCAATTGCGCAGCGGATTGCACAAACGCGGCTTGCCAGGGCATGTTCGTCGTCTGGCGGAAACGGTACTCAGCCTGAGCGATGAGGCGCAGAATCTTTTCAGCGCGTTGACCCGCACTAAATATGAAACCATGCGCATTCGCACTCACGGCGACTATCACCTCGGACAGGTTTTATACACCGGTCGTGATTTTGTCATACTGGATTTTGAAGGTGAACCGTTGCGCTCCATCAGTGAACGGCGGCTGGTGCGCTCGGCCTTAAAGGATGTAGCCGGCATGATACGTAGTTTTCATTACGCATCCCGAACCGTTTTATTTGATCGCAGTCTGGGTGGCAATTACTGGGACTGGAGCAATTTATGGTACCGGGTAGTGGCATCTCGCTTTTTGCAATCGTATTTAACCACCGCCCGCCGCGCCTCCTTCTTACCACGCAATAAGGATCATATTCAGGAGTTGCTGGACATCTTTCTGCTGGAAAAGGCATTGTATGAGTTAAAATATGAAATGGGCAATCGGCCGGACTGGGTGCGAATTCCTTTACAGGGTATTCGTGATTTACTGGCGGGCGGCGGCGGCAAAGATTGACGGGCCCGGTATTCTGTGTTAAACTGATCTTAAGAGCAGATTAACCTCCGAATATTCCGGAAACCGTAATGTGTCGTGCCGGGTAATCAGGGTAACCGATTCCATACGGTTTTCCGATGAATAACGGACTTTACCGGGCCCGTCATGAAATCAATCATCCCGATCGATTTGAT
>JAGRMX010000609.1 GCA_020441025.1 Leptospiraceae bacterium | reverse complement strand
CAAATACGGTTTCATCTTTGACCGAGGCTACCGTTCCCAGGATTCCACTGGTGGTGACGATCCGATCGCCTTTTTTCAGCGATGAGAGCATTTCCTTCTTGCGCTTCTCTTCCTTCCGCTGCGGTCGAATAACAAAGAAATACATGAACAGGGCCATGCCACCGATCATGATCCACAGGAAACTGCCGCCGCCGAGTAAGCCACCCGGGCCCTGTGCACCGCCCTCGGGCGGTGTGTCCGTCGCCGGTTGCGTCTGCTGAGTGGTCGTCCCGGCCGAGTCGGATTGGGCCAGATAATCAAATAATTCCATACGACAGGTCTGCGGGGTGGTCTCGGCCTGACAAGTCAAAAGAAAATCCCGAATAGACTCCTGCCCTGGAGGGTGTTCACGCCTTGATCAGCCCGCTAAACACGATTAAACCCGGGTGCGTCTGTTAACCGGTAGCGGGAGCAAGCCTGCTATGGAACTTAACAGTCGAATGACCCGGTGGCAATCACAGTGAAGCCGTGGTCCACTGCTCCATCACGGCCAGCGGTTTATCGGTATTCAAAACGGTCAGACACTCTTCAGCCGCCGATTTCAAATCCTGATTGCGCACCATAGATAGCACCAGCGCCGCATTCATAGCCACGGTTTGCTTTTCCAGGTCGCTGCCCTGCCCTGCCAGAATCGCACGCACCCGCCGCACGCCTTCATCGCGATCATTGATACGCAGTGCAGCGGCACTCTGCGTGACAAATCCGAAGTCTTCCGGCGTCAGCTGGCCCTCTTCGGCAACGTTGCCATCTGCAATGCGAATGAAATGGGTAGGTGAACCGGGTGATACCTCATCCAGTCCGTCTTCGGCATGAATGACATACGCGCCTTTACGGCGCAATCCGGCCAGGGCATGCGCCATTTGTTTTAAATAGGTACGACCAAACACGCCCACTACTTGATAGCTGATGGGTGCCGGATTGGTCAACGGACCCAGAATATTAAAAACGGTCCGGATTCCCAGGCTCTTGCGCACCGGAGCGGCATGTTTCATGGCCGGATGCCAGGCGGGCGCAAACAGAAAACACATGCCCGAACGATTCAGTATATGTAACGTTTCTTCCGGTGGTGCGTTCATGGGATAGCCCAGCGCTTCCAGCAAATCGGCCGAACCGGTGGTACTGGATACCGCCCGGTTGCCATGCTTGGCCACTTTCAGTCCCAGGGCCGCCAGCGTTAATGCGGCCAATGTGGAAATGTTGATTGAACTGGCGCCATCACCGCCGGTACCACAGGTATCGCACACATCCTCACTCTGGTCGCCCGGCCAATTCAAAGCCGCATGACGCATGGCCCGGGCAAAGGCCTCTACTTCCGGTCCGGTTTCACCTTTGATGGCAAGGGCGGTCAGAATAGACGCCGTGCAGGCTTCGCCCGCATTTCCGGTCATAATGGCCGTCATGGCATGGTTGGCTTCCGTCGGTGACAGATCTTCCTGACGGATCAATTTCTTGATGATTTCGGATAGCATGCGATCGAACCCCCTTCGCTGTTATCTGGTACGTGCTGATTCAGTTTTTGTATTTTATGCAGAACCGTTTCAACGATTAATTGGAACCTTCGCCGCTGGAATGGGCTTCGGCTCCGGCCGTATACGGTGGCAATAATAAGCGATAATTAGTAATGAGATAACGTAAACCGGAAATTATGGTCATGATGGTAGTGGCCAGCATCAGGTAGTACGGCAAAAAGCTGGCCAGATCAAAGGCCAATCCGTGTCCGCTGGTGCCGTTATAAAACGCGTAAAAATTGGCGGTGGCCACTTCGGCAATGCTTACTCCCGCTTCGACACCCCGGGCGTATATGTCGTTGATTTCGCCGCGTTCCCTGTAAGAAACGATCAAAAAACTGAAAATGATAAATACAATGCAAAACATTTGAAAGGCGGTTTTAATTTTACCGAACACGGAAGTACGCAGGCTGCGACCCTTGTGTATAGCCAGATAGCGCAGCGACGTAATCAGAAAATCGCGTCCGATGATGACCAGCACCATCCAGATCTGTACCTGCGCGGACATGGTTAAGAAGGTAATAAACGCACCCAGCACCAGAGCCTTATCCGCCAGAGGATCCAGAAACTTACCCAGTTCAGTTTCCTGACGGTATTTGCGCGCCAGATACCCATCAATCAAATCGGTGATGGATGCGGCGGCAA
>JAGRMX010000608.1 GCA_020441025.1 Leptospiraceae bacterium | reverse complement strand
GACAAGGGCGAATCTTCCACCGGGCGATCTTCCAGGGCGATGTTTTCGGTAATCTCCAGAATCAAGGCATCCGCCGGTAAATTGTGCCGGGATAATACGCGCTGGAGTGTTTCCGGAAAGTCGCGCTGACGCAACTGTCCGGGCGATAGATTCACCGAAATTTTAAATTTCTGACAATCGGGAAGCCGACGCCAGCGCACCAGGTGGCGGCAGCTTTCTTCCAGTACCAATTCTCCCAGTTTGCTGATGAGTCCGGTCTCTTCCGCCAGCCGCACAAAAACCTGGGGTGAAACCGATCCCATGGTAAAGTGTTCCCAGCGCGCCAGAGCCTCCGCACCGATGATACGACCGGATTGTGCGGAAAGAATTGGTTGAAAATGGACCGTGATTTCACGCTCCTGAATGGCCAGGCGCAGATCGGCTTCCAGTTCCAGGTGATGCAGCGCTTCGGCGTGCATGGAAGCGTTAAAAATCTGAAAGCAATTGCGTCCGCGTTTTTTGGCCGTATGCAGCGCCGATTCCGCATCGCGCAGATAGTATTCGGGGTTATCATAATAGTGTGAACTGATGGCGATTCCGATGCTGGCGGATATGGAAATTTCGTGGCCCTCAATTTCCATGGGCTCGGACATCAACTCCAGCAGATTACCCGCCATGATCACGGAAGCGTGCGCACCTTCCATATTCTCCATGAGGATTCCGAATTCATCACCGCCCAGTCGCGCCAGCAAAAGGTTGCCGCCGGCTTCTTTATTCAGTCTTTCCGCGACGGCTATGAGCAGTTCATCGCCGGCCCGATGACCCAGGCTTTCATTGATCAATCGAAACCGATCGATGTCCACGATCAGCACCGCCACCAGATGACGAACGTCCGTGTTCATATCGAAAGGTGTCGCCGTATTACGCAGTCGATCCAGAAAAAAGCGCCGTCCCGGCAGGCCGGTTAAATAATCATAATAGGCCAGTTGGTGCATGCGATCCTGATTGGACTTCTGTTCGGTTACATCCAGCAATACTCCCAGTACCGCCCGGGATTTACCGAGCCGGGTATGAATGGCATGTACTTCCAGATAAATTGTCCGGTCGTCCTTGTGTTTGCCACGGAGTGTGTAACGTACGGTTCGCGCTTCCTGTTGCGGATCGTTCTGTTTGCGAAATAGCGCGCGATCGTCCGGATGCACGATGTCTTCCATTGGAATCGATAATAATTCTTCGGCGGTATAACCGAATATTTCGGCAAAACGGGGATTTACGAACAGCAATCGATTTTCACTCAGGAAGAATAAGCCTACCAGTGCCTGCTCGACAATGGCCTGGTACTTTTCCTCCGATTCGGACAACAATTTGCGCGCATTCTGTAAATACGATTGCAGTCGGATTTTTTCAATGGAATCGAAAATAATTAAAGCGTTCAATACGCATACCAGAATGCCGATGGCACAGATGGCATGCAAAGCCTGACCGGGCTCACCCTGTAAAAAATCATTTGCGGACGAATTTAAAAAAGGCAACAGCTTCAATAAGCGATCGGATTCCGACAGAGTGAACAGGGCATGCAGGGCGAATCCCACTCCGGCACCCACTAACGAATAAGAATGACGTTTTAAATCCAGGCAACGTTTGTTATCAATCAGTCCGATGGCCGTAAGTGCGTGCCCCGGTAACGCCAGAATGATCAATGTCCAGAATTCCGTGCTGTGCGAGTCACCGTCAACTGTGGTGATTACCAACAACCAGGTGCAGATTAAGCCGGCCACGCCGACGTAATCCAACCGCGCCGGTTTTTTTTCGGAGCGATACAGGGAGAAAGCGAACAAAAGCAGACCGGCATACGCGCCGATTGACACTATTTGAATAAGGATGATAAAGATTGCGGGATGCGATGAGTGCGCCAGGTACAACCAATAACTGACGCCGTAGAGCAGAGTGGCGCCGGCCAACCAACGAAAGGGGTGTACAGCATTGATTCCGGCCAGAGTGCGCAGGCGGGACCACAGGATGGCGCCCAGCATGAAGAAGGATAGACCTTCTATAAATATTAAGTAACCGGACATTTACCTGCGTACGCTATGATGTACCGGCTCAGGCGGCAATGGGTTTTTTCCCAGGAGCTGAGTACCCGGTAATTTTATGACCGTGTTGGTTTCGGATGCGGCTTTTTAATCGCAAATGCTACGGTCCGTTACTGAGATATT
>JAGRMX010000607.1 GCA_020441025.1 Leptospiraceae bacterium | reverse complement strand
TCGCACCGTCCAGCAATAGTAGAACGGATCGATGTCGCTGGAAATATTTCTGAAAAATCGTTACGGCCTCCACACCGGTCTCTTCCGGTCCGGCGGTTTCTACGGCGTACAGCGGGGACTCACTGGCATCGATGACTGTCATTGTATTCTGCCGACACACGGGTGGATTCGTTTCCTGCGGATCGGCCTCCATCCGTCAGCGGTCCCCACGACGCGGTGGTCTACGACGCACGGAACGCGCAGGAGGCGATTCACGATGCTGCTCGGGTCCACGCGATTCCATCCGACTGCTCGATCGGGATGGGGGCGGACGACGCACTGCCCGGCGCGGAGCTGAACTTTGTGGTGCTGAACGTCGCGGTGCTCGTTCTGCCCGCGGCGGTCGCTTCCCTGAAGGCCGATGCGTTGATGGGCGGTCTGTCAATGGACGGTCCGCAGGCGGTCGAGCATCATCATAGATTCGAGGACGGCGCCGAACCGGTCGCGAGGCAGAACGCGATGCGGACCGGGTCGCGGATTCAGAGCGCCGTCGCAACCAACCCCGGCGCGGGGGCCGGGACGAATCATAATCGCGAACGTAATCACCATATCGGGACCGCAATCCACCCAGTACGACGTACGAGGCGCCCAGGTAGGCGGCCAATACTATGCCGGTAAATAGGGCGGTGGCCAGTGCCAGAAATTCACCGGTTATGGTAGCGGGTACCACGAGTTGTTCCGGATAGTACGCATCCAGGAATAAATAGGTAAACACATAGAACACAAAGGCGTAAAAGGTGAATACCAACGTGAACAGTATTTTACGGCTGAAACTCAAATCGTTGTTTTCCAAAAAATTCTGGCACGGACAACCGCCCTGCCCAGACTCGCTGCATGCCTATTCCCACAGGACCCGGTAGCTTTCTCGGGGCCGGCGGTCCGGTTATGATCATCCTCGGCCTGCTTTCCGTAGCCATCACGGCCCTGATGATCTATTGCATATTGCAATTTCGATCCTTTTTCAAAGTCTTTGGCAGCACTCCGGAGGTCAACCATCCCCTGACCCGACGCTGGCAGGAAATCCAGGACCGGATGCCGCAGCCGCTGGCTTTTGTCGTGTTGACCGCGGGGTTGCAACGCGCCATTCGCTGGCTGGCGCATCTGGGCAACATCAGCACACTTACGGGATTGCTGGGTACGGTGGTCGGGGTGTATACGGCCTTTGGCGCCCTGGCCGCCGCCGAGACCGGTCGCATGCAGATTATGGCCGCGGGTATCCATCAGGCGATTATTACGACTATTGTGGGTTTGTGCCTGGCTATTCCATCTCTACTGGCGCATTATTACTTTCGAGATCGCATGCGTGATCTCGAAACCCGTCAGACCATCCAATCCGGGAACGTTGCCCGGTGAAGTTGGTCGCACCACCACCCCGCCCGTCCAGCGACGAGACGGATGAATCGTTTGCCCTGCCACTCACGCCCTTGCTGGATATTGTTTTTATACTGCTGATTTTTATGATGATTGCGGTAAACCTGAATGAGCAGAGCATGCCGATCGAACTGCCGGAGATTTCCAGCCGCCAGAGTCAACAGAGCGCGGATATTATTATAGAGGTTAACGCACAGGGTAATGTTCACTATGATGGAGTTCCGGTACGACCGGAAGATCTGGCCGAGCGCATGGGTCCTCCGGGAAACGATTCGCTACTGAGCGGACGGCGCATTCTGCTACGGGTGGATGAAGCCGCCAGTTTTGGCGTTGCCGCACACATTATGAGTCTGTTACAGGAAAGGGGAGTGATCGATCTATCCATCGCGACCGAATCGCCCTGATGGACCGAAGTGCATTGCACAGGATTTTGTATTAAGAACTCATAGTCTTGAGATGAGTTCTAACCGACACTGAGTTACGATTAAACTTTTTCACTTTAAATAAGGAACGCAAAGATGATTATTTCCACTCCACTGAGTAAAATGCTCAACATAGATCTGCCCATCATCGGTGCGCCTATGTTTCTGGTTTCGTACCCGGACCTGGTTGTGGCGGTCTCCGAAGCGGGCGGCATTGGTTGCTTCCCCGCGCTGAACTATCGCACTCCGGAAGAATTGAAAGACGGCATCCAGGAAATTCGAGCGCGCACGCAAAAACCCATCGGCGTGAATTTAATTTTACACAAGCAACACCATCCGCGCTGGCCCGAACAGTACGAAGTGG
>JAGRMX010000606.1 GCA_020441025.1 Leptospiraceae bacterium | reverse complement strand
GAAGGCATTATTAAACAGGTGCGTGTCGTTCTCATTAAAGCGATTGGAATCGCCGAAATAAAACTCGGTTTCGGGTGGAGAGGTATCCCGATCGGCGTCATCCATCGTACCGGGACTCACATCCCCGTTTTGATCCGTAACCGATACCTGATTCTGCTCGGCGTACAGGGCCGACGGATTGTTGCTCCCGCTTGCAACAATAAAGGGATTCGCGCCGGTCCCCATCAGGATGATGATTGCCAGGGGAAAAAGAATCGGCAGCCGCAGGCAGCCCTTAAAAATGTCCGTCAACCATGCCCGACGCAATCGGCCGATAGCGGATCGGTTGATCGGACCTCGTGCCCGGTATCCGGGAGATGGGATTCCGTTCCGGATCGTCTTCCGGAGGGGTTGCAGGGTGGTTGCCGGTATCATATTAATGCTTCGGCAAAAATCGAACGGAGGATAACACTTGCGCGGTCCCCAGACACCCCTGTCGTACGAAAATGGAAGGCTCTGCATGCAGGCCATGCCGCTGGATGAACTGGCCCGAGAATTCGGGACACCGGCCTACATATACTCGGGGGACGCAATCGAGGCTGCTATCGATTCCTTCCGACGCGGAATCGGTAATCGCAAGGCACTGATTTGCTATGCCATGAAGGCCAACAGCAATCTGGAGGTTTTGCGATTGTTCCGGGCGCGCGATTGTGGCATGGATATAGTCAGCGGCGGCGAACTGTACCGCGCCCTGCGGGCGGGCGTACCGGCCCATCGGATTGTATTCTCGGGAGTGGGCAAAACCGAAGCGGAAATGGTCGAAGCTTTACAGGCCGGCATCCTCTTGTTTTGTTGTGAATCGGAAGCAGAATTGCGTACGCTCTCGCGCATTGCCTGTGATCTGGGTACCACGGCCCCCATCAGCCTGCGGGTGAACCCGGATGTAGACGCGAATACGCATCCGTACATTTCCACCGGACTGAAAGACAATAAATTCGGTATTCCGCACAATCGCATTTTTGATCTTTTTCGGGAAATGCAACTGATGCCCGGCATCATAACGAAGGGCGTGGGCTTTCATATTGGTTCCCAGTTGTTGGATCTGGAGGGTTTTCGGTCGGCGGCGCGTATTATGCGTAACCTGGTGGAAGAACTCGTGGCTCTGGCGCCATTGGAATACATCGATGTAGGCGGCGGTCTGGGTATTAACTATGGTCGCGAAAATCCGCCCGACGCCGGTGATTACGCGCATACCATTCTCAGTGAATTACCCTTCGAAGATATGACGATTGTGTTTGAGCCCGGTCGCTACATGGTGGGCAATGCGGGTGTCTTATTGACCAGAGTCCTCTATAATAAAGTGAATCAGAGCAAGCGATTCATCATCTGTGATGCCGGAATGAACGATTTGATACGACCCGCTCTGTACCAGGCGTACCACGATTTCTGGCCGCTGGCCGAAATGCGTCTGGAGCGCCTGGTGCGCGCAGATCTGGTGGGGCCGGTGTGTGAGTCGGGCGATTTTCTGGCTCGTGATCGGGAACTGTGTGATTTTCAACCGGGCGATTTACTGGCCGTTGCATCGGCCGGCGCCTATTCTTCCGTAATGGCTTCCAATTATAATGCCCGTCCGCGTCCGCCGGAGGTTCTGCTGTCCGAGGGGCGCGCGCGTCTGGTGCGACGGCGAGAAACATACGCCGACCTGATACACCTTGAAGTGCCGTCCCGGGACTGATGGAAATCGAACTGGTATAGCCCCGATTATAATTCCAGAAGAATCGGAATGGATTCGATATTGATCTGAATATCCCGACCCCGTCACCGACGAACCCTTAAAAATCAACCCGCCGGAATAATGGCATTCGCCGATATTTAAAACAGACTCTATTTGCCTGCCGGTTATTTTATCCCGGGGAGATTGAGTTACGTACGTAATGAAGGGAAGCGCAATCATTGGATGGATCGGTGGGCTGTGCCTGATGCTGGCGCCGCCGCTGCATGCGCTTCCGGCCGACGTGACCGGCTTGACGGTGGCGCTGGAAAAGCACCGCCAGGATATCGAGTTCCTGAACATTTGCATTTCGAACTTACCGGAAACGACCAGGGATGGAGAACCCAACGCATTGCGCGACGAATTGGTGAGCGTATTCGGACAGGCACTGCAAAGAGAATACCACGCCCATCTCTGGCTGGTGCGCAATGATTACGGGCACGCCCACGCTGAAT
>JAGRMX010000605.1 GCA_020441025.1 Leptospiraceae bacterium | reverse complement strand
GAATATATCTTCCGAACTGCGCTGGGCGCGACGCAGGCGCGCGGTCAAATCGTGTTCCCCCTGAATGATGAGGGTGCGCACAATCTCTTCCTGGCTTTTAAAATAAGCGTACGGACTGGCCACGCTGCATCCCAGTCGATCGGCAATGTGGCGCATGCTGAGTCGTTCCAGACCTTCGCTGTGCAGAATTTCGAGTGAAACGGTCAGGATCTCTTCGCGACTCAGGCTACCCCGACTACGACGTGAGCGTGTTTTCTTACCAACATCGGGCACACTGAATCTGGATATGTATGCCTGGAACTGACAAGCCAAATTCGGCATTCGGGGACTTTCTTGCACTGATTTCGCTTGACCGTATCTAACCATGTTAAATACATGGCGAACAATGTTAGATATGGGGCCGGCTGAGTGCGTGAACACCTGCGCGATCGTAAATCGTTCCGGTAGAGTCTGTCACCGGTCGGTCCGGGTAGGAGTTCACGCATACTTCACCCGGATTTAGAGGAAAAAGAAATGGGAAAACCGATAAATCATGCCACGACGGCGCTGCGCTTCAGCGAACGTCGCCTGACCTGGAAATCCATCCGGGATTCTATTCCAGTCGAGGCCTATGAGAATCCCACCCTGCCGGGACTGCTCTACTTCGCGCGGGATCTACTGTGTTTCGGAATCGTTTTTACTCTATTGTATCGGGCCGAAAGCTGGTACTGGCTGCCGGTGCTCTGGTTGCTGGCCGCATTGAGTATCAGCTCACTGTTCGTAATCGGGCACGACGCGGCCCACGGTGCTCTGTTCAAAAACAAGCGATTGGCCTACTGGATCGGTCAACTGGCCATGCTGCCTTCGCTGCATGCCTACAATCAATGGTGTTACGGTCACAATCGCGTGCACCACGGCCACACCATCAAGCTACAGGGTGATTTTGTCTGGCACCCGGTCTCGCCGGAAGAGTACCGCAAAAAGAATTGGTTCGGTCGCATGCTGCATCGGTTATACTGGTCGCCGGTGGGTGCCGGTCCCTATTACCTGTTGGAAATCTGGCTGAAGGGCATGCTCCTGTACACCGCGCCGCAAAAAGGCGCTCTGCGGGATAAACTGCTGGTTATCGGATTCGCGCTATCGGTCAGTGCCGTGCTGATTTACACCGGCGGACAGAGCCCGGCGGGATTTGACATCGCGGCCGGACTGTGGATGTGGGCAAAAGTATTTCTGGTACCTTTTATCGGATGGAACTACACCATGGGATTTACCGTGTATGTGCATCACATCAACGCGAACATTCCCTGGAAAGAACGATCCGACTGGTCACCGGCGTACGGCCAATTGTTTGGAACGGTGAATTATCACATTCCGGCCGTTTTTAACTTCTTTTTACATGATATTTACATACATATGCCGCACCATGTGCAGGTGCGTATTCCATTTTATAATTTGAAGAAAGCATTGGCCGGGATAAAATCGGTGTATGGCGATTTTGTAATTGAACGCGCCACGCCCTTTCGAGATTATTTGCGTTCTACCCGGGCGTGCAAGTTGTTCGACAGTCGGACCGGGCGTTGGTATCGTTATGCGGACGCGCCGGTTGCGGCTTGAATAAAACAATTATGCAATGCGTGTCGACACGGATCGTAATCAATTAATATAAAGAAAACTTAGCCAGGATAAGATTTTTAGAATCTGATTAAAATTCGGCCGCCTGACCGGCGGCCTTCTTGTTATCAGGCGGTGTTGATAACCCGCCCGGGTCAGGCGCTGCGTCCGTCCATATGTTGCGTTTGCAGTGCGCGCGGATCGACATCTTCCAGGCAGTTCACGTTTATAGCCGCCATCTGGGTGCCGTCCGGCAATTGACCGTATGCGAAACTTTCTACGCCGCAAATTTTGCAGAATAGGTGTTCGATGCTTTTTTTATTGAAGCGAAATTCGGTAAGCGCGTCACTGCCGGAATGTAAATGAAATTTAGTACGCGGAGTAAAAGCCAGTACCATGCCCAGCGGTTGACAACGCGAACAATTGCAGGTAATGGATTGGTCAATATCCACATCCACTTCGTATTTAACGGCGCCGCATTGGCAACCGCCCTTATAATGCTCTTCGGCCATATTGTCCTCCTCTAATTCACGGGCCAATTTTAGCGATGATTGCGCCCGAATTCGGTGGTTTTCGGGGATAGCTGGAATTAAGCAAATCGAATTCTGTCCAATGG
>JAGRMX010000604.1 GCA_020441025.1 Leptospiraceae bacterium | reverse complement strand
GGGACCGCCGGCCCGGGAAATAATCGCGTCTGGTTTGCAGCTCAATCGTTCCGCAAATAAATGCTATTAAGACCGCGCAACAAATCCGTGAATAAAGACGAGTTCGGATTCGAGCGGATAAACTCGAATGGAAACAATTGCGCACAGCATGCGCACGGCAATCACACTTCCGAATCCATATCGATGCCGGCCGTAGAAGCGGGCAGCGCTTTGACAATATACAATTCGGTTTGCTTCATCAAATCCAGAAATTCCAGATTATTAAACGGCAGACCGTTTTCATCGCGCATCAGGCGCAACATGGGGCGCAGCGGCTTATCCGGTTTACAGGAAATCACCATGCCAATTTGATTATTGCTCAACTGTACCAGCGAGCCGAGCGGATAGATGGAAATCCGGCCCAGAAATAATCGCAGGATTCTGGGATCAAAGCGATGCATCTGTACGGATAACATATTCTTCATGGCTTCATACGGCAGAATCGCCTTGCGCCAGGTTCTGGTTTCGATCATGGCCGTAAAACAATCACAAATAGCCGCTATACGACAGATCTCATCAATCTGCCCGCCTTTTAACGACTGGGGATAACCGGTACCATCAAACGCTTCATGATGCTGCAACGCTACGGTGGCCAGCGAGGCTTTTACTTTGCCATTCTTGAGCAACAATTGATAACCGAGCAAGGGGTGAGTCTTAACCGTGCTGCGTTCGGCATCGTTCAGTTCCCCGGCTTTCTCGCGAATATGAATGGGAATCTTCAACATACCCGCGTCCATCAGCAACATGGCAAATGCCAGCTCCTGCAACCGGGGCTTGGAATATCCGAGCAGTTGGCCCAGCACTATGCCATAGCAGGCGGCCTGCAGGGCGTGATAAGTATGCGCGTTGGTGGTGAATCGCATTCCGTAGAATGTAATCAGTAATAGCGGCTTTTCCGAAACCGCCTCCACCAGACGATTGGCGGCCCGCAGCACGGCCTGATTATCGAACATTTTGTTTTCAATCAGATTCTGGAAATTGACTTCCAGTACCTCCCCGCATTCGGTGAGTATGGTTCGAAAATTGCGTTTATTCTTGCGCACCGCTTCATATTTCGAAGCGATCTCTTTAACATCCGGATCGGATGAGCGACTGGCCGGATGCTCGGTTTCAACCACAGGCGCACGACTTGTTTTCTCGGGAGATTCCTTCGCGGCCTTCGCGTCGTTCATCAACTGTCCGTTGGTTTCAACTTCCAGAATGCCCCAGCGTGTCAGTCGCTCAATATCACGCGCGCCTATTTCCTGGCGAGCCTGAACCAGTACATTATTAGGATCAATGTAAACCGGTTGATCAAACATCATTCCCGCTTTCAGTTCTGCTACTTTGATTTTACGCATTCTTTTTCAGCGTTGCATCTAATCGATTCAACGGACTCCTTCGTTTCGAAGACGATAAACCATGCCGAACAACGCGGCCATCACATGATAGAGATTCTCCGGAATCTCCTGTCCGGCGGGCAGTCCGGCGACCATTTCGCTCAACTCCGGATCCGCTATCACCGGCTTGCCGTGTGCCCGCGCCAGGGCTACAATTTCATCGGCCAGACTGCCGCTGCCGCTGGCCAGTATCCGCGGAGCCCTGTCGCGCTCGGCGTCAAATCCCAACGCAGTGGCTTTCCTGGAACGTTTCACGGCCTGCTCCCCGTACTCATGACCTTGTTCTTCAATATATAAAGATCGTAATAAAATGGCCCGGAATTCAGTATCCTGAAAAATAGTATCAATCTGTCACCGAAAAATCCATATATACCGTTCGCTCCGCATAAGTCGATTGCGGCATCGAAAGCGGTGTCAAACCCGGATATCCAGTTGACCGACATCATCCGATTGAGCATCCCATTTCTCAATTACTCTTAAATCGCGGACGATCAGACCATACCGGCCCAAATCCAGACGCAGTTGATTCATTTCTTTTTGTAAAGCCTGATGTAATTTCCCATTCACCGTACTGATGTAAACACCCACTTCCTGAAAGTCAGACGTATGTCCCACCACCAGGCTCTGTAAAATATCAAGTCCGGATAGCTTTAAATTCAGAACGACATAAGCCGGTTGCGCTCCCAGATCACCGGCCATGGACAGGAATTCAGGCGATTCCTGCTGCTCGGATTCGGAACGGTCGGCGTCCGAGTCGTTTTGTTCCCCGGCGTTGTCCCCGACAGTCCACA
>JAGRMX010000603.1 GCA_020441025.1 Leptospiraceae bacterium | reverse complement strand
TAAATCAAAAATTGAAGAATGCGAAAAATAAAAGAACATGTAGAAAATATGCTCAGTCGAACGAACGAACGAACGAACGAAGGTATCGCACGAATTCTACAGCACCCTAAATCAATGAGAATGGAACGTTCATTCCATAAAATCGCCTTGCTCTTCATCTGCCTTCTGTTACTGGCCTGCCGATCAGCCGACGTAGCTCCGGTCAGTTGCGATGCTTATCATGTAATGCAATATCGTAAAGTCGCAACGGATGGCAAATGGGTTGTATTTGAAACACCGTCCAGTCCGGCGGATTTTCCGGCGCCGGACATCATTCTGGAATCGGAAAGTTTATTTATCTTCCCGGGCAAACCGACAACACCGCCCTGGCCGTATCCGGTGCATTACGCCATCTCGGCGGGTGAACTACCGCAGGACTGGCAGGCGCGGGCCTATTATGTTCATGATTATGAAGATCGGAACCTTCCCCCGGATAGAGATACCTGCTCCCTGATCATCCGAACAATTGATCATGAGACTATGCGCAGCTTTGATTTGATGGAACTGGACATACAAAAACACGGATGCGCGCAGGGAAGCGATACATCAGCGTTTCAGGCAATGGGTATGATGATAAAGCTAAATCAGCGTTTGGAGAACTGAGTGCCGCGACGTGCTTTGTGCAAGCCGTACTTCTTACGTTCCACCATACGCGAATCGCGAGTGAGCAATCCGGCTTTCTTGAGGGAAGAGCGCAAATCAACATTTTGCTTTTGTATTGCGCGAGCCACACCCAGCCGAATAGCGCCGGCCTGACCGGCAATGCCACCGCCGGTTACTCGTATCTTCAAATCGAATTTTTCGCCGGTGCTGGTAATCTGCAATCCACGTAACGCGCTGCGCGAAAGGCGATCCACCGAGAAAAAATCTTCCGGTTTACGATCATTGATGACAATATTACCGCTGCCCGGGGTCAGTTTTACGCGTGCAATGGAAGTTTTGCGACGTCCGACTGCGAAGATTGGTTTAGCGCTCATAATAGCTGTGTCCTGAAATAATATTCCTGTGATTATTTATATGTGGGCTGCCAGAGTACCGGCTTCTGGGCTTTATGATCGTGTTCTTCGCCGGGAAAAACCTTCAGATGGCCCAGCAGTTTGCGACCCAGTGGGCCGGCCGGCAGCATGCGACGCACCGCCATACGCAGCGGGAAAATCGGATCGGTATCGATTTTGGTACGGAAGTTAGCGGTCTTCATTCCACCCGGATAGCCGGTGTGCTTGTAATAGATCTTTTGATCGGCCTTTTTGCCGCTGACAATGATGCGGGCCGCGTTGACTACGACGACGTAGTCGCCGATATCCTGATGCGGCGCGTAGTCCGGACGATGTTTGCCGCGCAGACGATGAGCAATGCGCGAAGCCAGACGTCCCAGTGTTTCGTTCTCCGCATCCACCAGAATCCACTTTTTTTCAATCTTTTCGTTGCTGGTGAATTTAGTGCGTTGTTGAGGCAAATATGAGCCCATGTTCTTTCTCTATAATTCCGCGTTGCCGATTCTTGATCAGCCGTGCGTCAATTTCCCTGATTTCATATCCGGCTTTCTGGACGTTAATACCATAGCCAGACCTCCGCCGACGACAGAGCCTGCGGAAGTGCCGAGAAAGTCAGATTTCCGGGATCGTTCAGGCAGTCAATCAAATCCAGGCAAAAATCGGTCTGTGCGCCCTTTCAGAGACCTGGAGGAAAGCGAAGCGCGATTGGGCCGCGGCGATATGCACCCGCAAAGTGTGAAAGATGGGCGGACAGGGAAACTCTGGAGCGGGAATCGACCTGGATCAGTTGGATTGAACCTGTTGCATCAGTTCTTCGCGCCGCCGCCGCATTTCAGCCAGTTCCGAAAGCATTTGCTGCAATTCGCCCGCCAGACCGGGCACTGCGCCGGCATCGGCCTGCTCAATACGCTGATCCATGTCCTGTAAACGTTGGCTGATATTCTGTAGCAGGCGCACATTCCGATTATGAAACTTCTGTACCTTTGCCAGATAGCGCTTCTGGCGATCGACATACACGCCATACTTTTGCAGACGGCCACTGATGCGATCCAGCCGCGCGCGATTTTCGGACACCGGATCCTGGTCGGCCCGTTCCGCACGCGCTTTGCGTTTGGCATCCAATTCCACCGCCAGCCGCTTGTATTCGCGCTCCAGATCCTTGAAGTAATCCTTGAGCCGCGCATG
>JAGRMX010000602.1 GCA_020441025.1 Leptospiraceae bacterium | reverse complement strand
GGCGGACTTCCTCACGCGCGGCGAGAGATAGGCTGGAAGGTAGCGGTGTTATTCGACCGTTTGCGACCGGGCTATACAATCGTACGGCGAGCGGTGTGCTTCCCGGGTTGTTCCGCCAGTCGGCTGTAAACTCCGGCAGTGGAACGCGCGCTTGATGATCCCGATCATTGATGACATGCAGATATCCGATCCGCAGTACGTCGAGATCGTACTCCGGTCGATCCAGATATTCGATGTGCATGGCGGGACGACGTGACACCGCCAGTAACCAGTGTCCCAGCGCTAAAACCGTTACCCAGACCGAAAGCACCAGCGCGCTCATAAGCACAATCCGCATTCCGATTCGTGAAAGGCCGGGCAATTTCATAAGCGTGTGTCGGAACTCTCATCAGCCGCGCATTTTTCCAGCATGACATAGCAACGCTGATCGGCTCCGCCCAGACGCAGCGTACCGGACGCCACACAACGCAGACGCTTATGCTGAAGTTCATTTAATAATGCTTCTTGATCCGGGAAAAAGTGCAGAAACTCTCCGACAAAGACATCGCCCTGTTCCAGTTTTCGATTGCCCCACAACAGGCGGGCCCATCGCCGACGGCGAAAGTAGCTTTGCGGATTTCCGGGCGGTCGCAACAACGCGCTCACCAGTATGCGACCACCGTCGGACGTCAATCGCACCAGCTCTTCCAATAAGTTGCCGCGTAGTTCCCTGCCCGGGATTGTGGAATACATCCCATGACAGATGACAATAGCCGCATACATTGTTTGCATTTTCTCCAGTGCAAAGGGTAGCTTGCCCTGACTGTATTCGATTTCTTTTAATGCACCGTCCGGCGCCCGGGTCCGAAGATTCGAATTGATGATCGATTCCATGGCGTCCACTGCGTGCACCTGCCAACCCTGCCCCGCTAACAGGCGCGCTTCCCGACCGCCACCGCAGAACAAATCCAGAACACGTCGTTCATTGCGATTTGATTGCACGCCATCCAGATGTTTGCGCAACATGCGCTCTTCTTCCGGATCCAGGTATTCATCGGCGTTGCCATCCGATTGGGCCCAGAAGCGGGCATGGTTGCGAGCCAATGCCAATTGCAAACGCAGCATGGCGGTCGGCATCAATAACAGGGGCACCAGTGCGAACAGGACGCTCCGGCACCACTGCAACATTGCAACGGTTACGCGCATCAATAGATAGTACATTATAAATCCTTCCCGAAGGGAGTCGCCAGCAAATCAAAACGATCGGATTGTCGCCATAACGTACGCATGCGTTCAGCATCACCGGGTCGCTGCAGCTCCGCATATACCTGACTCAATCGCCGATAGGCGGGGGCCGGATTGTAAGGATGCGAGGCCGAAGCCCGGTATAAACTCAGCGCGGAATTCAAATCGGCCGTTCGGCCGTTCAATCTATATTGCCACATGTTTACTTCGGCGCGCAGCAATTGCAGTTCCGGGTCACCGGGCATAAATATGGCGGCCAGATCCAGAATGGGCTCTGCCGTGCGCAATGTGTGGTCGAAGGCCGATCGGTTTTGCGCAGTCGATAAATCGGGCGCCGTGTCAAAGCAATCGCGTTCATCTGGAATGCGACCGCAATCTATGCCCAGCTCCAGGGAACGCAGGCGATTGTACCTGATGTAGTCGCGCAGGGGACTGAGCCCATACTGGCGGATCGCGACGGCCCCCATGCCGGCGGTCAACGTTACAATCAGAACGGCGGCACTGATTCGAATCCAGATGCCCGTGATTTTTTCGACGCGGGTTGCCGCCGACCATCGTTTGCGCGGCCACCGCAGGCGACCGATAGAACCGAGCACAATCGCCGTTAAAAAAGCGTACGCCGGATTGATCAGATGATAATTAAAAAGTCCCTGAATAAGCAAGGCGCTTAACACAGGAACGATCATAAGCAGCGCGCGTCGGTCGGCCCGTATGCGCGCCAGACCAATACCAATCAGCAATACCAGACCGAGCAGAATCACCGGACCATAATCCAGCCAGATCTGCAGCATTAAATTATGTGCATGCAGATCGGCTCCATTTTTTAAAAAGCTGGCCTGCAATCGAATGTAACCGGTGGTTGCGGGCATCATCGGACCGAACGCCAATAGACTGAGGTGCTGGGCCGGTCCGGCACCCTGGGGGTGCGACCACAGATACGCGCGGGCCTGTTCCCAGAGTGCAAAGCGCTCAAACAGGGTGGCGTATAAATCAACAGG
>JAGRMX010000601.1 GCA_020441025.1 Leptospiraceae bacterium | reverse complement strand
GCCCGCAGCGATTATATGGATTCCTCCAGCATTGCGCTGATCTTTAAAATTCAAAACGAAATTCTGGGATATCAGGGACGTTTCTGCGTTACCGCGCTGAAACCCAGCCTGAAGAAAGTACTGGGCGCCGTTGTGCGTGAAGATGAAATGGCGTTCTTTGAAACCGTGGAAGAAGCCATGCAATCCGTAACGGGGTGAACTCAACCTGCTATAAAAATACGGGATTTCTGGATTAATGAATCCCGCTACCCGGGAAAAGCTTTCCGTTCATGAGGGTAGCCATGCGTTCCAGCTCTCAGGGCGAGCGCATATGCCAGGCGCGCGAGCGTTGAAATGCGCGAATGCCTTCAACACCCAGCGTCACGCCGATGCCGGAATCCCGGCGTCCCTGCCAGGGCAGATGCGGGCTGACTCGATCACAACAGTTCCAGTATGCGCTGCCCGATTGTACCTGCTTTAATATAAATTCGGATCGATCCTGATCCTGTGAATACACGCCGGCGGTCAACCCATAGCGGGTGTCATTCATCAATCGAATGGCTTCGTAATCGTCACTGACTTTTTGAATGCCGATGATCGGACCGAAGCTTTCTTCCTGCATCACTTCCATATCGTGATTCACATCCACAAGCACAGTGGGTTCGAAGTAGTAACCTTTGCCGTCCATTCGTTTGCCGCCATGGGCCACACGCGCGCCCTTTGACAGCGCATCCTGGATCTGTCGTTCCAGAACTTTCAATTGCGGTTCTCGAGCCAGCGGGCCGATGTACGTATCCTCTTCCAGCGGATTGCCTACTTTAAAACGCCGGACTTCGGTCACAAAGCTTTCCAGAAACGCGTCATAGATGGAAGCATGCACGTAAATGCGTTCCACCGAACAACAACTCTGACCGGTATTGTAAAACGCTCCGTCCGCCAACGAAGCGGCCGCGTTGGCGATATTCACATCTTCACGAACATAAGCCGGATCTTTGCCGCCTAATTCCATCTGTACGCGCATGAAACGACGCGCGCACACATCCATAATCTGTTTGCCGGCCTTATAAGAACCGGTAAAGAACACGCCCTGCACGGGCCATTTCAATAATTCCTGACCGGCAAAAGAATCGCCCAGAACCGGATTGAATACTTCATCATGCAAACCCGACTCAAATAAAAGCTCGGCCATGGATAATCCCGTAAGCGAAGCGTACTCGGACGGCTTATACAGCACCGCGTTTCCGGTCAGCAACGCAGGGACAAATACGTTCGATCCGACAAAGTACGGATAATTCCAGGCGGAAATATTGGCGATGACGCCCAACGGCTCGTATGTGATTCGCTCTACCAGTTCCCCGTCGCCGTATACATCACGCGCTTCCAGGCGCTTCTTAAAGTTCGCCAGAAAGAAGTTAATGCGATTGGTAGTGGCCTGAATTTCGGCACGACCCTGCGCGATAGGTTTGCCCATCTCTTCCGCCAGCGTACGGGCCAGGGTTTCCTTCTTTTCCAGCAAACGATCGCGAAATCCGGTTAAGATTTGCTCACGCTCATCGGGAGAACTGCGAGCCCATTCCAGTTGAGCCGACATGGACCGATTGAATTTTTCGATGATGGATACATGGTCATCCGTCTCCAGTTCGGTAACCAGTTCTTCCGTAGCCGGATTGATTATTTTTAAGACACCCATGCCGATCCACTTCCTGCCGTCAGGTTGATTCTAAACGAACACGCTCCTGTGCCGATCGCTTTTTTCGATTCGTCACCACCGCAGACAAAAATTCCGCCATCAAAGGATCGCTGTCCAGAAGCTCATGCTCCAGCACCGAGCCATAATGAAACTCAGGATGCCATTGTACTCCGAATACCCAGGGAACATCACGGTCCTTAAAATCGCCGGCCGGATGTCCGCCGTATGATAAAAATTCGAACGCCGCATCCCGATCCGTAAGACGCACGGCCTCGATAATTGTGTCGTCGGTGGAAACGGCCTCGACCGTCAAACCGCGACCGGCTTCTTTAATGGCCTGATGATGAACGGAAACGATGGTCGCGTCCCGCACACCGGCATAGATGCGCTCCAGTAGCGATCCGGCTTCAATGCGAATGCGGTGGAAATTGCGATCGTACTCCTGCGCGTCACGGTGAACACGGGCCTGAGGCAATTGAGTGCCGATATCCTGGTAAAGCGAACCACCCAGGGCCACGTTGATCATCTGCAATCCGCGACAGATGCCCAGTAA
>JAGRMX010000600.1 GCA_020441025.1 Leptospiraceae bacterium | reverse complement strand
TCGTCTGGAACAGGTACTGCTGAATCTGATCAACAACGCGATTAAGTTCAGCGACCGGGGTAGCGTTCGCATTACGGCGAAAATATCGGCATCGAATCCGCAGCTTGCAGAAATCGCGGTGATCGATACCGGCATCGGCATACCCGCAAACGAGCAGGCGCATATTTTTGAAAGTTTTACGCAGGTTTATCCGCAAACCGGTCGCAAAGCAAGCGGCACGGGTCTGGGCCTCTCAATCACACGCCGATTGGTGGAACTACACGGCGGTCGCATCGCTGTTCATTCCCGACCGCACGAAGGAGCCACATTCACTTTTACGCTGCCCCTTGCCCCAATCCCTATCGATCAATCGCTTGAATCGACTCCCGACCGGTCTACTGATTCTCAACCGGCGCGCACCGCACGACAGTCCATCGATGATACAATATCGATTTTCCGAACGGATGCTACTCTAACAATTCCCCGCCGGCAGCCAACCGAGGTTGAATCCAATGTGAATTTCGAAGTTGTGAACGAAAACCCGGCCGATAAGCAGAGCGTAAGAACGGATTCGCGGCAAAACACGCACCCATGGATTCTATTGGTGGATGACGATCCAATCAACCTGGAAGTGATGCATGATCATTTACAACTGGCACGTTATAAAACTCGCAGTACTTCCGATCCGTTACAGGCGCGAGACATTCTAAATACCGAAGCACCTCCGGATTTGATCGTACTGGATATGATGATGCCGTTTATTTCGGGACTGGACCTCGCGCGCGAAATTCGGACCCAGTATGACCTACTGACGGTACCGATTCTGATGGTCACCGCCCGCGCGCATACCGCCGACCTGTTGGCCGCCATGGACGCGGGCGCCAATGATTATATCACCAGACCGTTTGAACGCGAAGAGTTCATTATGCGCGTGCAGAATCTGGTAGAACTATCACGAAACCGACATCTAAATCTTACCAGTGAGAGTCGCATCATCGAAGCCACCCGTCTGGAAAGGGCGCGCATCAATTCCGAATTGCACGATCACCTCGGCGCCAGCCTCACCGACCTGGTGCATTTAAGCAAGACCGCACTCAAAAATGAAAACATTGATGCAGCCTTCGCTGAAAAATTATATGCGCGCGTTAAGCAGGCGGTGCATTTGTTGCGGACCGATATGCTGGATCTGGAAAGCATCGATTTGCTGGAGGCCGATTTTCTGGATGGATTGAACTTAATTCTTCTGCGCCGCTATGTAGACGCCGATCGAGAAATTGATTTTCAATCGACCGTAAACGAGCCCCTGATCCTTCCGGAGCCGCTGCTTTCGACTCTGAATGCCATCTACAAAGAAATTGCCACCAACGACATCAAATACGGACGCGGACGACCCCGTTGGGAGTTTTCCATACTGGCCGGTGAACTGTTGTTGAATTTTACGGGCCTATCGGAATACAAGCTGGCGCGGCACGGAACCGGAAGAGGCACATCCGGATTGCTGCACCGGTTGAGCACAATCGGTGGCAGCATGCAAATAAGCATGGATGATGATGCCGGACAGAAATTTCCATATTCCATACAAATACGCGTTCGGGTTCCAATTCGGATGGCAGAAAGCCACCCACGCGTGCGGACCGAACAACACCCGGGCATTACTACATAATTGTGTGATTGTGCTTCGTTGATTCACGGTTATGCTCTACTTATAATGTACGGCTTAGAATTGCTTGATAATCCCATGACGGAACAGCCCAAACAAAAGAAACAACAGACGACCGATCCAATCCAGATCGGTCTGGTCGAAAACGACCCGGACTACCACCGGCGTATTGAAAGCGAACTGAACTCCCTGGATGATCCATACAAACTGCGTATCTGGAACTCTGCCGAATCTTTCTGGCGCGACGCGGCTGCACGCAAGCTGGATCTATTGCTGCTGGATATCAAGCTGCCCGGGATGGACGGCGTAGAACTGGCCGGCCGGGTAGCCGAGCGTGATGAGCATATCCGAATAGTCATGCTCTCAAACATGAACTCGGATCGCCTGATCTTTCAGGCCCTGCGCAACGGAGCGGTGGGCTATATATTGAAATCGGAGTTGAATGATATTCCCGCTACGGTGCGTACCATTATGGACGGCGGCGCAATCATCACGCCTACCATTGCCTATCGAGTCATGTCCAGTTTTAAGAAAACCAACCCGGTTATGGGAGCAGGATTAACCGAACGTGAGAAGCAGGTGTTGGAGCTTA
>JAGRMX010000005.1 GCA_020441025.1 Leptospiraceae bacterium | reverse complement strand
AGGGTGCTGTTAATAAACACACGGGCAGACTTCGCCTGGGCGATTTGATCGGCAAACAGATTGGGAACCGGCAATTGAGCCTATCAGAATTTTTGTGTAAGTGAAAAAACCTTACTCCGAGCATAAAATAAGGAGTGATGTTCCCCCGATTTTTCGGACACCTAACTTGCACTCCTTTTTAGAAATTCAGCTGGAGTCATATACCCCAGGCTGGCATGTCTTCGTTTCCTGATATAAAACACCTCGATATATTCAAACAGATTTTCTCGGGCGTCCTTTAAGCTGCTATATTTTTTTCGGTAGACCTCCTCAAGTTTTAACGATTTGAAAAATGATTCTACCGGAGCGTTATCCCAGCAGTTGCCCTGCATCTCCCACGAGGCAACAACCATTGGATGTCCGAAATTTCGGACAGGGCGGAAAAGTACACAGCAGGTACAAAATTGAATTAAAAACGCACATTGGAAAGACGATTGGTGGCTTTTTAGCTTTACACGTCCGGAGAATACACTTCATCCGGGCAGGAATTACAGTCCAGGGTGCTGTTAATAAACACACGGGCAGACTTCGCCTGGGCGATTTGATCGGCAAACAGATTGGGAACCGGCAATTGGCCATCAAAGACTTCAACCGGATTGAGTCCGTGGAGTTCGGCATGCGGCCGAATATTGAAGTCAGCCCGATAAAAATCGAGAAATTTTTGTAAGGCCGGTAGAGAAGTAAACTTGCGCTCGCGAATGTAATAGCATTTTAAGAATTTGTTGGCGGATTCGGCCATGCTGTTGGAAAACTGAATACAATCGAGCGCGACCATTTTTTGAATGACTCCCGATAGACCGGCAATCCATTCATCGAGTGCACCTTTATTTTCGCTACCTTTGTCGCAGAATAGAATGGTGGGGTGTGCCTGTTCAAAGATTTCCCGGTGCTCGGCCAACACGGATTTTAAAAGCGTCACATAAATCTCGGCATTTTTCTCAAGAGCGGCAAAGGAGCGCAGTACGTACCGTGAAAAATTATCAACAACCTGATAAATAAAGATTTTCGTGTGATCGATCAAACGGGTTTCGGTGACATCGATATGGATAATCTTGCCGGGCCGATCTGCCCGGATACCCACGCGCTTATGTTTTGATTTGTGTGGCTTGCGACTGAAACCGAGTGCGGCGGCGATATTGTAGAACGAAGAAAGCGAACAAAAAGCAGCGCCATCCCGGAGCATTTGCAGATAGATGGAACGACCGGACCAGTGTTGATATTGTTCGTTACACAGGTAACGATGAATAACCCGTTCTTCCGCCTGAGTCAATTGCTGCAGATGCAGCGTTCGACATATCGCTCTTAAAGAGCGCCCACAGACCGTTAAAGAACGTGAGATACTGTGCAATTTCTGGTGTGAGAAACCCATCATTCGTAATAAACGTTTAATATCTGTAGAATTCCGGAATCGATTGACAATTCCCACAAACTGTGCTCTGTATACTAAAGGCATGCGTTTAAACGGAACACGATTCTGAACCATGTCAACGAGCAGGCGATTGACATGAATCAGGGCCCGAAAGGCGGCGAATAAACGGCGGTGTTTTTCAAGTAATAGCAGAAAGTTCATCTGTTCCTGAAACAGAGCAACTTCGGAAACTCCAAAAAGATCATTGCGCAGAAACCGGGCCTGCCAGTCCGCCAGCGTGCTGCGTGGAATATGAACTTTGATATGTGCGGGAAGGATGTTCATCCAGAACAGCAGCAGAATAACGGGATGGTAGGTGTTGTAATTTTCGCGCATGAACGGTTTAAACTCGTCCATGCGACTGCCGATTTAAAGCGTAGCGCAGAAACTTTTAAAGCGAGCATGATTAAAAAAAATGAAAATCTGAAAGCACATAAATATATTAATTAAATTTTAATAAAACATTCATATATTAAAACTTTATGAATCCGGAAACAAATACAGTACGATATTACGAAGCGATGGATGCAGTTGAGATTTAACGCTGAGACTCTTTAACAGTGCCGGGCAGAAAGGCGCACTCCGCAGGGTAACAACCATGGAGAGCACAGGATGAAGGTCCACTGCCCGGCGAACCCGCCTATTTTTCGGGTACACAAGATTCCGGCCTGAACCAGCGGACGGGTTAATATCTGCCCCATGCAGAGCTTGCTTCCCGGCGGAACGCGAGCGCGTTCCGCACCGCTCAGACCAAAAACCGGCCCTGAACACCCAAAAATGCGCACTATAAATAGAAGAAACTCTGCCTGCTAAACCATGAAAACGCGCAGTATTGGCCAGAAAGCTTGAAAAACACTTGCGCCGCGGTTCTGGAAAGTTCAGAATCCGCTGAGATTACCATACCCCTCAAAAACCGGGCGTCGCGCAATCACAGAGCGGAAAAACGAATATTATACTTGTGGTATAATATTCGGCGCATTCATGTAAAGAATTTAAAATTCCCCAGATGAATATCTAAAAAGCCACACCCCATTCCTCGACAATATCACAGTATGTTTCCCAGGACGGCATGTGTTTCAGGCAATACTCAGCGATGGCCAGACGATCGGCCATGACTCTGACCACATAAAAAGTGTATTTGAGTCTGGCGACCGGCGCTCTATCGGTTTCTTTATGTTCGACATGTTTCAGCGTGCCTTCCTGTAAGTTTGTAGATTCATCGGAGATGTGATCGATCAATTTCAGGATTGGGACAGGCTATGCAGGCGGGCAGCGCGCCTACAATGAGGCCACCAGCGAGATACACGTGCGCAATACTCAATGTATTCCTCGCCGAATCTTTTGCGCAGGCCCGGCTCTTCTGAAAAAATAAAATAAAGAGTGTTAATCATAAAAAAGAACAGACACCATCCGAAAATAAGAGCCGAACCGATCACGAGCGCCTCGCCCAGAATAATAAACAAAACGCCGGTTATCATGGGGTTGCGACAACAAGCATAAGGTCCGATCGTAACCAACCGTTGAGCAGGGTCCCATGGTGCGAGAGTTCCCCGGCCTACATTGTGAAACAATCGAACCGTGAGAAGCCAGAGCAATATACCAACCAATATCAGTAACACGGTGACAATCCAGCGAATCGGTTGCAACCAGGGTATGATAGATTCGGAAAAAAGTTCGGTCATCCAATGGAAGGGGACGGCCATCAAATCAGGCAGGTAACGTATTTCGAGTAAGTACGCACCCGACGGGATTATTCCACAGGCGAGTAGCGGTAGAATGAACGAGCGCACATGCCGCTTCCAATTCGGTGCTTCCATATGCTTCGGTATTTATCGGGCAATGCTATTACGATTCAGTCTTATGTAAGGGCGGCTCAGATTAACAGGAAGTATCGCTGCAGGCTCATAGGCTGCAGCGAGATCACTTGCGATACTCTTCCGGACGCCGGCCCAGCAACATCCCCAGGCCCTGTTCTACAATGTTGGTGCTGTTTTTGGCTACCTGCTTTGCGGTCATTTCAATCAAATCACCGCTCATGGCCGAGGTCAGGGCTTCTTTAAAACCTTCGCGCACTTCTTCGCGGAACTCGGGCATCAATTCTTTGCCCGCTTCGGTTACGCCCTCACGCAGCTTTTCTTTCATGCTGATGGAAAGTTCGTCCAGCTCCTGGTAGAGCAGTTCCTTCAACTTCCAGCGAAATAAAAGATATGCAAACGCCAGGGTCAAAAGGCTGGAGCCGATCGACACGCCCACTCCTACCAGCATCAATTCCCAGTTCATGAAGACTCCCTCTGACAACCATTCGAATACAGATAAAATGTGAAACGAAAGATGTCAGCCCGACAGCATTTTCAACCCGTCCATAAGATCGGTCAAGGTATTTTGGGTGCCGCCGTCCGCACTGCCATCTTCGCGGAGATACCATTCCAGCAATTCGGTCGGTAATTCATCCAGAAAGCGAGAGGGTTCCACCATCTGTGTTTCTCCGAATTTACGTCGACTGGCGGCGCCGGTCAGCCACAACTCTTCGCAGGCCCTGGTAATACCCACGTAAAACAATCGCCGTTCTTCCGAAAGGGCCACATCCCTGGCGCCGTTTTCTTCCAGTGAACGCGGGGCCGGAAACAGACCTTCTTCCATGCCCGCCAGAAAGACCACCGGAAACTCCAGCCCTTTGGAAAGATGCAGAGTTAACAACTGCACACGACCGCGCGGCGAATCTTCTTCCTGGTCGGACGCCATCAGGCTGAGGCGTCCCAGAAAATCAAAGAGCGTCGGATTGCTCGACTCTTCATTGTTCTCTTCCATAAACGAGAGCATGTTGACCAGTTCCGAAAGATTTAAAAGGCGAGCGCGGGCCACGTTGGGATTATCGCCTTCCCGCAAAAACTCGTGCTCGAATTTCAAATCGGCGATCAATTGGGCGAGCACCGGCGCCAGCTTACCGGCCTGTGCGAATTTCGTGCGGTAATTCTGCAGCAATTCCATGAATTCGTACAGGGCGTTGACCGCATCCGATCGCAGTCCCGGTACCAGGCCCGGTTCGGCCATTAAGTTTTCAATTATGTTGTGCAAATCCGGTCGGCGTTCATCCGGCAGCGACATGATGTAGTGCATGATTTTTTTAATCGATCCTTCGCCGATGCCCCGCCGCGGTCGATTGATGATGCGCAAAAGCGCAATCTCATCCCGGGGATTGGCCAGCACGCGCAAATAGGCGATCATGTCGCGTACTTCACGTCGGTCAAAGAAGCGATACCCGCCTACAACGTGATTGGGAATGTTGCGCACTCGCAATTCCTGTTCAAACGCGCGCGACTGAAAGTTCGTTCGGAATAAAATGGCAAAATCGCCGGGTGAGCGCCGATTGGCGATCACTTCGCGCTGGATGATATCGGCCACAATAGTAGCTTCACGCATCTCATCCGCGCCGATCACGCCCCGCAGGGGCGGTCCGTCGCCGTGCACATAGCGCATGCGTTTGCCCATTCGATTGGCGTTGTTGGCAATCACCGTATTGGCGGCATGCAGGATTCGGGCGGTAGAGCGGTAGTTGGTTTCCAGTTTGACCGTGCGCGTTCCGGAAAACTCCCGCGCGAAGTTTAGAATAATGTTTAAATCGGCACCGCGCCAACCATAGATGCTCTGGTCATCGTCACCGACCACGCAGACATTGTTGGCCGGACGCACCAGCAATCTTAAAAAATCGTACTGGGCGGGGTTGGTATCCTGAAACTCGTCCACCAGAAAGTACTTCCAGCGTTTCAGATAGCGGCCCAGTAAATCCGCGTCCTTTTGAAAAATACGAGTGGGCAATTGAATCAAATCGTCAAAGTCGACCGCGTTTAAATCGTGCAGACTCTTAGCGTAGCGATCGGTCAGTTCGTGAAATAAATCCGCGTTCCATTCCGGTGAGCGGCTTTCGATAAAATCGTGGGCGGAACGATTCTGATTCTTAAACAACGAAATCAATCCCAGAATATTATCTTCTTTAATACGTGCGGGGTCGAGTTTCAATTCACGATAAATATCCGCCAGGACGTTATGCAAATCGTCCGGAGTGTAAATGGAAAAGGGCAGGCGATATCCCAGGCGTTCAATCTCCTGCTGTAAAATCCGATTGCCCAGCGAATGAAACGTGGAAATCACCATGCCGCGCATCTTCGCGCGAGTCAGCATGGAACTCAAACGAGCCTTCATCTCCCGGGCCGCCTTGTTCGTAAAAGTGACCGCCACAATCGATCGGGCCGGAATGCCCCGCTCGAGCATGTACGCAATACGATGGGTAATTACCCGGGTCTTACCGCTGCCGGCTCCCGCCAGGATCAACTGCGGTCCCTGGATATTCAGCACCGCTTCCCGCTGTTCGGCGTTTAAGCCCGAGAGTATGCTGCGATCGCCTGCCATGATTGCTGTTATCCGAATTCTGAAGCCCGATTTTGACCGATCACAGCGGAGTCCGTCGATCCGCTGTCCCCACCGGGTCCGAATTCAGGAGACATAATCCGGAAACGGCGAAGCCGGGGCAAGTGTGATTTGAAAAAGGCGATTTTAACCGGCTGACTTCGGCTTCTACGGGCGACCGCCGGTTACCTATGATTGGAAATTCGGGAGCGAATCGAAGAATACGATTGCATTGCACGGAATGGCGCCGGTGTGCAATGCTTCCGGGCAGACGATTTGCTTCAGGCCACAGCCGGTGTTCCGAGGCTTAAAGGCTGCGTCAGTCGGATGCGCAGTCGCAGACGCTCCCGGGGATCGTCCGCCAGATATTCCGCCCGGGCCCCGGACAATTCCGGAACGGTGGCCGTCGCGGCCTCCCAGTCGGATTTCAGGGCCTCGAAGGAAGCGGCCGTATTGGGCGTCAGCAGACGATCATTGGCTATCAACAGCAATTCCCGGGTGGCAAAATCAATCGGCTCGGGCCAGCCGGGCTCCTGTACTAACCGGCGGGCAGCGGCCAGGGCCCGGTTTACCGCGTGTGCAATTCGATCGGCATTGCTGCCTTCTCGACGGGTTTTCACACCGTACAGTAAACCCACACGATCTTCCGGTCCGGGCTCCACGCTGTAAAACGCATCGTGTCCCATCAGAATGATACCGGGACCGGCAGGCACGTGACTGTAATCGGCCACGTCGATCAGCAGTTCATCGGTAACGTTTTGTTGAATCCAGCGATGAAAGGCGCGCACAATCGGCGAGTGCTCCCGATAGAGGGCGTCGGGGGTACTGGCATAGACTTTAATCTGTATGTGTTGCAGTTCCATTGTAATGCTCCGGGATGAATAATCCGTATCCGATAGATCAAACCGATTCGGATCGGCGCGTCGCGTCGACGGCGAATTTAGGTACCGAAAGTGTGCCGGCGGTGTTGGACTGGTTGCCCACGCGCACGTTGCAACTGTGCACGGCTTCGATAAACAAACCGGCTTCTTCAATGCGATAACGGGCCGATTCGGCACTGAAAGATTCGGGCTGACCGTCATGGGCGGCAAACAGATAGCTGGCAAATTTATTGCCGGCATACGGATCGGCAAACAATCCCGAATCGACGAAACGTTTTTGAAATTCGGGTACAATCACCTTCGGATCCTCACCCACATCCAGATTTTGTAATCGTACCAACGCGGCCGCGGCATGTACCATGGATAGATAAGCCAGTTCACCCGCTTTCTGATATTCACCCGCGTCGAGCTGTAACTGGGCTTCGAAGGCCTCGCGTTCCGCGCCCGCCAGATCAAAATCCACGCGACTGACCACTTCACCGGCGCATTCACCGACGCCCATATCACCGATAGTATATTCCCGGGGATCGCCCCAATCACTGTACATGGAACGGTTTTCGCCGTAGGCCGGTACCTCGGTGAACGGTTGCAGCCATTTCTTAATTTCGCCTTTACCGACCCGTCGCACAAATGCGTGAAAGCTTTCGTTGTCGCCGCGTAATTCCCCGTATTGGCGGGCCAGCATGCGGATCACATCCGGAATACGTTTGGAAGGTATGGCGGCGATGGGTAGTCCATAGCTGCCGGCGTTGTGCTCCCACTGGCCGCCCAGCACAACCTGAAAATGAGGCACGGTATGATCGCCCACCTTGCGACTGACGCCGTAGAAACCCAGGTCGGCCACATGATGTTGCCCGCAGGAATTAAAACAACCGCTGATTTTAATATGCAGTCGATCGATAATCTCATTCAGTTCAATCTCGCCGCTATCAAACTGCCGCATCAATTCACCGGCCAATCCCCGGGAAGCGCTGATGCCCAGCTTGCATGTATCGGTGCCAGGGCAGGCCACAATATCGGTTACGGCGCCGGCGCCCACTGTGGCCAGTCCGGCCTGTTTTAAATCGGTAAACAGGGCCGGCAAATCCGAGTCGGAAACCCATCGCAGTACCATGTTCTGTTCCACCGTCGTACGAATGGTGTCTTTGATGTATTTGCGGCTGATGTCCGCCAGGGCTCGCAACTGCGTGGCGGTAATATCACCCAGCGGTAACTTAAGCGTTACCGTGGAGTAACCCTGTTGACGTTGATGGTAAACATTGTAGCGTAGAAAATCCTCAAATCCTTCCGGACGATTCCCGTTCAGACTGCCCGGCTCACGCAGGGCCCCTTCGGAATACACCGCGTTCAAATCATCCAGATACGCGGTCCAGCGTGCATCGGGGGGCAATATTTTGCGTTCGGCGTGTACCAGTTGGCGGAATTCATCCATGCCCAGTTTGGCCACCAGAAATTTGACCCGCGCCCTGGCCCGATTCTTTTTTTCGCCCAGTCGGGCAAACACGCGGCATACCGCCTGAGTCAACGGTAACAGTTCTTCTTCGGTAACGAATTCATCCAGCAGCCGCGCCTGGTGCGGTACCGCGCCCAGACCGCCGCCCACAAAATATTTGAATCCGCGTCTGGTCACACCGTTCTCTTCACGAGTAACCGCAATCAAGCCCAGATCATGCAGGCCCGTAAGCCCGCAGCCATTATCTCCACAACCGGAAAAAGCGATCTTAAACTTACGTCCAAAATCGTATGTATCGGGATGTCCCAATAGAAAATAGGTCAGTGCCTTTGCGTACGGCGTAACATCAAAGGCTTCGCTATGACACACACCGGCAATCGGGCAGGCGGTTACATTTCGCACCGAATTCCCGCAGGCCTCCCGGGTGGTGATGCCCACCGCCGCCAGGCGACGCATGATGCCGGGTGTATCATCAATATGAATAAAATGCAGTTGAAAATCCTGGCGGGTGGTGACATGGGCAATCCCATCCGAGTATTCTTCGGCCAGTTCGGCCAGTACTTCGCACTGTTCGGCACTCATGCCGCCGTACGGGATTTTAATGCGCAGCATCCCGGGGGCGTCCCAGACCGTGTTGGGCCCCTTGGACGCATGGTCGGGGTAGGGCAAATCACGGGTGCGCAGACCATCGTGGCGTTGGCCATTATCATAGCGCTGTCCGTATGCGCCCCGCCGTAATCGCGTTTCGGCGAATAGTTTCTCGTCGATCTTACCCTGCCGACGCAAATCCATCTCGGTTTCAAAAATATCAATTTCGCGACCCAGATCATCCGCAATCCGATCCGCCAGTTGGTTCTTCCACAGGTGATTGCTTGCTTTCATATGTTACTCGTTGGGCTATGCGCCTGGAAAACCATGATGCCGCATCGGTTTCTATTGGACAGAGCAATCCAATGGTTGCGTTTACCATGATTCTACCGGGCGTTTTCCGTGCTCTGGAACAGAATAAATCCCGCCCGGATTCCCGTCCATAGCTTTTCTATCGGAAAAGTAGGAATTGAGCTCGAGTAATTCAATTTCTACCTTCCACGGACAGATTGTGCATTTCACCCCGGTTGATTGCGCAGGGCGGTGGCTGGATGGATTCTTATATAGAAGGATTTCATCAGAAGATCGGCGTTTCCCAGAGTTATAGAGATCGCTATCAGCAGGGTCGCCTGCATGTGAGTTATGAACCCAATGGCGAGCTTTATCCGCTGCTCGATCCGGATCTATGGCGTTATCTACTTCCGGAAGAACAACGGCGACGCGCGCCCCTGGAGATAACCGACTTGCTGGAGAATCGCCAACGTTTGGATGAACTGGTGCCGTTATTAATGTATACGGACCTGGAGTACGTAATTGAAGATACGCCGCTCACGGGAGTGGAACGCAGCGGTGTGGGAGACCCTCGTTTTTATGCTCAGCATCAGTTCTGGCATTCGAATGATACCGTGTTTCGTTCTTTTTCCGGTGGCGTGCAGTTAAAAACACCCCTGGATGCGGGCAACTTGCTGGGTAGTCATGGTCTGGACGTTTCATTATTTGCTGTGCTCGGTGGTGCGTTCAGCAAGCTACGCTGGAGTCTGGGGTTGAGTTACACTCACTTCGGAATCCGCGAGTTTCGCTATCTGGAACTGCCCGCTGAACAATGGGTATTGCGGCCAAAAATCATTTACAATCTCGGTACCGATTGGCAGGTTTTCAGCGAGTATGTCATGTTTACCCGCCCTGTAAAGAATATGGGTCGTCTGAGTTCGGAAGGGCACCAGTTGGCGGTGGGTCTGATTCGGCAGGGTGCTGAGAATAGCTTTCATGTGGCCATTATTGAAAATTTCCTGACCTACGCCACTACGCCCGATATCGGCTTTTACATTGCAGTCGACAACCGATTGTAAGCAGGTCGCAGGGAGCACCGATGATTGATCGGGCTGCGGACATGCGCTTTTATGGCAATCCGAGAATATCACATGAGCACATACATGTACATGAAAGTGTTGGAGGCCGCACCCGAACGCTGTCGTCGGTAAAAATCCAGGTTGCCATAAGCTCGGGCCCTGCTATAAAACGATCAAATCTATGCGCATCACTCAATGCACGCCGAGAGATTTTCAGTACATTCTGAGTCATATGCCGGACTACTGGGAGAATCGGGATACCCTGGAATTGCATCATGCCATGTTTGTACGCGAATTTCAGGAGACCGCCTTTGTGATTCGCAGGCACGGCCAGATTCTGGGTTATCTGTTCGGCTTCATCGAACCCGGCGGTAAATACGGCTATGTGCACTTAATCGCCAGTCATCGCGAGCATCGGGGACACGGCATCGCGCGCGATCTGTACGATCATTTTTTTCACGAATGTCGTCGGCGGGGTTGTACACAGGTGCGGGCCATAACGTCCGCTCACAACCAGCTTTCCATTCAATTTCATCGACGTCTGGGTTTCAAACTGGTAGGCAACACCATCAAGGACGGGCATCCGGTTATGAAGAATTATGCCGGACCGGGAAAGGATCGCGTGTTATTAATGAAAAGCATCGCCGCCAGCGGCCCGCCTTTGCGTAAAGCCGGCTCCGGGAGCTAAGATCGTTTAAATTTATATTAAGATTCCATAACCCGGCTGAACATAGAATCTTAAATCTGAAAAGCGGGTTCCACTTCCACCATGCCCGCCGCAACCGTATTGTTACTGCTTTCATCGATCAGTATAAACGAACCGGTGCGATGGTTCGTACGATAATCGTCAAAATATACCGGACTGGCGGTTTTAATTTCCACCCGGGCAATATCGTTCATCTCCACCCGCTCGATTTCGGTTTCACGTTCCAGTGTATGGATATTGAGTCGGTCACGCAATCCGGTAATCATGCACGGTACGCGCCGGGTGTTTATCTGTAAAATGTAACGGCGTCTGGAATGCAGCGTCCCTTCATCCATCCAGCATATGGTAGCGGCAAATTGCCGTTCCACAAACGGTTTGCGATCATGCTGTACAATAATGTCACCCCGGCTGATATCAATGTCATCCTGCAGTCGCACCGTGACCGACATGGGTGCGCAGGCATAATCAAGTTGTTCCAGTTCGGTTCCATTAAATCGATCAATGGCCGTAATGACGCTTTCGCGCCCATCCGGCAGGGCCATAACGGCGTCACCCGGTCGAAATACGCCGCTGACTATCTGGCCGGCATAACCGCGATAGTCCGGATACCCGGCGGATTGAGGGCGAATTACGTACTGCACCGGCAGGCGCGGCGGCTCCGCGTCCACATCGCCGGCCGAATCCACCTGTTCCAGTTGTTCCAGCACGGTGGGGCCGTCATACCAGTCCATTTTTTCCGAACGGTGCACTATGTTATCGCCATCAAGGGCTACAATGGGGATGCAGCGTACATCCGGCAGACCTAGCTGGCGGGTAAAGTCCACATAGTCGGCGCGAATATTTTCAAACACTGTGGCGCTAAAATCTACCAGATCCATCTTATTGATGCACAGAATGATATGCGGGACGCCCACCAATGAAGCCAGATACGTATGTCGTCGAGTCTGTTCAATCACACCCTTACGCGCATCCACCAGCAGAATGGCCAGTTGGGCGGTGGAAGCTCCGGTGATCATATTACGGGTGTACTGCACATGACCCGGGGCGTCGGCGATGATGAACTTACGTTTGTCCGTTGAAAAATACTTATAGGCCACATCGATGGTAATGCCCTGTTCACGTTCGGCTTTTAAACCGTCGGTCAATAGCGCCAGGTTTACGCGTTCGTCGCCTTTTTGCTGTCCGGCCCGTCGAATGGCGTCTAATAAATCGACCTGTACGGCTTCACTGTCATACAACAGTCGTCCGATTAAAGTACTTTTGCCGTCATCCACGCTGCCGGCGGTTATAAAACGTAAGTAATCCATGTTCTTGCTTTTCTGCCCGAATTAGAATTCCATTCGTCCGGGGACTCAATCCAATCAAAAATAACCGCTACGCTTGCGATCTTCCATGGCGGTCTCGCTACGACGATCATCCATGCGGGCGCCCCGCTCGGTGATTTTGCTTACCAGTATCTCTTCTATTATATCATCTACGGAACGGGCCCCGGACTCTACCGCCGCGGTACAGGTCATATCGCCGACTGTGCGAAAGCGCACCTGTTTGCGCTCGCCCGATTCGTTGCTATCCATCCAGATGAACGGCGACACCGGAAAGAGAGCGTTTTGCCGATTCAGTACTTCACGTTCATGCGTAAAATACAGGTCCGGCACTGCGATTTTCTCACGCTGGATATAACGCCAGACATCCAGTTCGGTCCAGTTGCTCAGCGGAAAGACACGCACATTCTCGCCCTTGTGAATCATGCCGTTATACAGATTCCAGATTTCGGGGCGTTGCAGCCTGGGATCCCACTGACCGAAATCATCGCGTACGGAAAATATGCGTTCTTTGGCCCGTGCTTTTTCTTCATCCCGGCGTGCCCCGCCTATGCAGGCGTCCAGTTCCAGTTCATTGATGGCGTCCAGCAGGGTTACCGATTGCAGACTATTGCGACTGGCGTTGCGGCCCGTTTCTTCGACTACGCGGCCTTGATCGATGGAATCCTGCACCAAACGTACTATCAAACGAGCACCGACCTTCTGGACCAGTTGGTCGCGAAACTCCAGAGTTTCGGGGAAATTATGTCCGGTGTCGACATGGAGCAATGGAAATGGTATCGGTGCCGGAAAGAAAGCTTTCCGGGCCAGATGCACCAGGCATATAGAATCCTTGCCGCCGGAGAAGAGCAGGGCCGGTCTTTCAAACTGGGCCGCAGTTTCGCGCATAATATGGATAGCTTCAGCTTCCAGTAAATCCAGGTGATCGGTAACGTGCTTCATTGTCTCAAATGCATCGGTCTGGCCGGGGCGATTTGCGGCAACCATTTCCACTTTTGAAATCATTTCGAACTCACTGTAATGTCTCTGAAATCCACTTTCGGGTGAATTGCTCTTCCGTACTGTTCTTCCGAACTGTCTCCGGGCTATTGGACCGGGTCTCCGGGATGTTGGTGCTAAAAAAAGGGCAATTTGCGCTGTGTCAACTAAATTCTTACTATTCCGATCGGATAAATATGTTTTACATTGACGCCGGTCGGATGGCGATTTTTATTGGATCGGCGGGCCAATCGCATGCATCCAGTTTCCACCAGCCAACAACACCCGACATCTGATTCCAGCCGGCGGTCGGTCAAAATTAACGGGAGCGAGGTAAGCGTCTCGTCCGGGATTGCTCGCGGTGAGCAAGGCGATGTTTATGTGGAGCGGCACTATCGCAGTCTGGTGAAAACCATTTCCTGGCGTATTACAGGCACAATCGATACGCTGGTACTGTCGTATTTGATCACCGGCAGCATCAAACTGGCCGCCTCTATCAGTGGTCTGGAAGTTTTTACGAAGATTGTTTTGTATTATGTACATGAACGCGTGTGGAGCCGCTTGCAATTCGGGCGTCAGTACCAGCCGCCACCGGATTACCAGATTTAGAGGGCGGCGTTTCGAATTTTCGGATTATAACACGTATTGCGAATGAATGCGGTATCTGGAGTACTGTATGAATCAAAATCCATTGATGACAGACTATAATGTGGACGAATTGAATCGGCGTTTTGATAAAGCTGCGCCGGAGTCGGTACTGGAATGGGCTCTGGATGAATTTCAAAACGATTTGATTCTGGCGTGTAGTTTCGGTCCGGAAGATACGGCGCTGCTGGATATTCTGACCGGACTCAGCGACAATCCCAGGGTATTTGTGCTGGATACGGGACGTCTGCACGAAGCGACGTACGAAATGCTGAATAGCTGTCGCACTCGCTATGGCATAGATTTCGAAATTTATTTTCCCGAGCAGCAAAAAGTACAGGCGCTGCTACAGAATAAAGGTCCGTTTTCTTTTTATGATTCGGTGGAGAATCGTAAAGAATGCTGCGCCATTCGCAAAGTGGACGGATTGGGACGAGCACTCGGCGGAGTGCGTGCCTGGATAACCGGCCTGCGACGGGCCCAATCGGATGCGCGCAGCGCGGTACCGCGATTTGAAATTGATCGCGCTCATAATAATATACTGAAAATCAATCCGCTGGTGGACTGGACATACGAGGATGTACTCAGCTACCATGAACAACACAAGATCCCCATGCATACGCTGATAAACAAGGGATATCCCAGCATCGGCTGTGAACCGTGTACGCGCGCCATTCAGCCCGGAGAAGATTTACGCGCCGGTCGCTGGTGGTGGGAATCCAGCCAGAAAGAATGCGGTTTGCATGTAGCCCACATCGGTTCTAACATTTAGTCGGTGGTAGTTACGGCTCCGGTAATACCGGCTCAAATAGTACTGATATCAATGAGAATAAAACTCCGGTACGGATTATGAAAAAGACACTCAGTTCCATTCGCCTGCACCGCGCTGCGCATATTCGGGCCGGGCAGGTTTACCTGATCGGGGCCGGCCCGGGTGACCCCGGGCTGCTTACGGTTCGGGCGCACAATCTGCTACAATCATGTGATGTGGTATTGTATGATCGCCTGGTGAATCCGGAAATCTTGAAGATAGCGGCCCGGGCGGCACATATACCCGTGGGAAAGTCGCCCGGCAAAACCTGTCGGAGTCGACAGGAATCCATCCAGCAATTGCTGATCCGCTATGCGCGGGCCGGATGCGCCGTCGTACGGTTAAAAGGCGGCGATCCGTTCGTATTCGGTCGTGGTGGAGAGGAAGCGCTGGCACTGAGTGAAGCCGGCATTTCTTTTGAAATTGTGCCCGGCATCAGTTCCATGGTGGCGGTTCCGGCGTTGGCGGGCATTCCGGTCACACATCGCGGCGTGGCCAATGCATTTGCCGTGTTTACGGGACATGCCGGTGAAGCTCAAAATGAAATCGATTGGGAATTGGCCGCGCGCATACCGACCGCCGTTTTTCTGATGGGCGTGCGCATGCTGCCGACGATCGTACGGCAATTGCTGGAACACGGCCGACCGGCGCATACTCCGGCGGCATTAATTTCACGCGGCAGCCTTCCGGAGCAGCTGACAATCATCGGTACGTTAAATGACATTGTCGCAAAAGTCCAGGGCGTGCAACCCCCGGCCACGCTGGTCGTGGGGGAGGTAGTTTCTATTCAATCACACTTAACTCAATTAATAAGTTCAGCGGTAAGCGGAGCTCAATCGCAATCTTGCGGAACTCAATCGCAAGCGCGTACCGCCGAAACCGGGTCGTAATCACGCACTGCCGAAACCGGGCAACGGGCCATCAATCGCGGATGATGAACTGACGTCGAATGGGATCGTAATAAATGTGTCGTCCGGCACGCGGATTGTGTTCGGTCGGGTCCGATCCGTCCGATGTGTAATTCTCATCCGGTCTCGGATTGATTTCCTTTTCGCGCCGGCTACCGCGGGGTGCATCGCGGGTATGCTGCCGGGCGAATTCGCGCATTAACTGTTCCAGTATTTGCTGGCGATGCATGCCGGCAGAGGTGCCGGGTTGTGGTCCGTTCCCCGGGTGCCGGCTGTTGCCGCCACCGGATGGTCCTGCCGCTCCGCCGGACATTTGCGCGGAGCGATGCAAACCGGAACTGCTGAAAAATATATACACGAATCCCGCGACCAATCCTCCCAGATGCCCGAAATGGGATATATGCGAAGTATCATCCGTGAGACCCAGAACCAGCGATAATATGCCCAGCCCGATGGCTATGGTTCGGGCCTTGACGGGAATGATGAAAAATAACAGAAAGCGCGCGTTGGGATTCAGGTATGCCATGGCGGCCACCAGACCCATTACCGCTCCGGACGCACCGATGGTAATGCCTTCTTGTTGCTGTAAGAGGATGACCGCGGCCGCACCGCCCATACCGGAAATGAAATACAACCAGGCAAAGCGAGCCGTTCCCAGAATGCGCTCGAGAAACATGCCGATGCTCCAGAGCGCAATCATGTTGAATGCCACATGCAACAGTCCGCCGTGCAAAAACATAGCCGTCAGGGGTTGCCATACGGCACCCTGCCAGAATGCCGCCGAACTTAAGCCCAGTAATTGCATGAGATGTTCCGCCATGGGCAGTCCCATCAATCCGGGAATCAGAATCGACGTGAACAGAAATAGAATCAGGTTGCTGATTACCAGAAACTTCGTGACCGGTGGTGTGCGCCGAGAAAGCATATACTGACAGTGTACTGCCGGAAGGCGGTAGCGTCAGCTGTTTGTTTGCCCGAGCAGTTCAAATTCGGATGATGCTCTGGCCCTGGCAATTTGGTGTAGATGGATAATTCTAAATGAAACAGTATTCTGTGCTCGAACAATTGCGGAACTTATCTGTGTGGCAGGATGGTCGCTGTCGGGCGGCTTTATTTACGAACCAAACCGGTTATGACGGCTGCACCGGCGAGTATACTCTACAATGGTTGCGCCGGTCTGCTCAATTGGTGCGTGTATTTGTGCCCGAACACGGCCTGTTTGCCGAGTTGCAGGATCAGGTGGGACTGGATTCCACCGAGCAATATGGCCAGCTGGCGCCGGAAGTACAGTTTGTTTCTCTATATGGCAGTCAGGAAACCTCGCTGTATATGCAGCCGGAATGGTTGGCCGATGTAGACATTTTGCTGGTGGATATCCAGGACGTGGGCAGTCGGTACTATACGTTTGCCACATCGGTGAGTTATATTTTTGACTCGTTGGCCACGCATGATCGTGCGCCGCATGTGGTGGTGATTGAACGGCCCAATCCGGCGGGGGCTCAGGTGGAAGGCACGATTCTAACCGCCGAATATCAGAGCTTTGTCGGCCGCCCGGGATTACCGCATCGCCATGGCCTGACGCTGGGTGAGTTGTGTCGATTGTACAAACAGCAGGCCGGCGCTTATAAACTTGAGTTGTCCATAATTCACGCACCGGAATATGAACGACAGCCGGAACTATTATTTCCCGATCTCCTGGAAACGGGCACGCGATTCAATGTGCGACAGTGCTGGGAGATTGCGCCGTCACCCAATATGCCGACGCCCTTCACGCCGCTGGTTTATTCCGGCCAGTGTTTGTTGGAAGGTACCAACCTGAGCGAAGGGCGGGGCACAACGCGACCTTTTGAAATCTGGGGTGCGCCCTACCTGCGACAGTCGGCGGCGCATTTCTCTCCCGGAAACATCCCGGTTAAAATGAGCGGCGCCCGACTGCGACCGCTGCGTTTTTTGCCCATGTTTCAGAAACATGCGGGTCAAATATGTTTCGGATTTCAAATCCATTTGACCGGCGAACCCTACCACTCCCTCGCGCATACACTCAAGTTACTGCGCTGGCTGCGAGAGTCGCATACCGATTTTGCCTGGCTGGAGGGCGTGTATGAATTTGTATCCGATCGACCGGCCATTGAAATACTGGCGGGAGATCCGGTATTGCTCGCGTATCTGGATGGACGCGAGTCCTTTCGCGTAGTGCGTGAAAAGCTGGAACAGGCGGAACACGATTGGATTCAGGCCGCGCGTGAACTGCGAGTGTACCACCGAAACATGTCGCGGGTTGCGCTTGATCCGGCCGAAGATTTCGGTTAATCATTGACCGGGGCCGGGAAACTGCCTATCTTAAGGCAGATGTGTTGGACCGCGTTCGCAGTTATTTCGCGCAATTACGGATCTCACATCGGTTGATTCGGCCGACGCCTTAACATGCGCTCAGGTTCGCTTTGCAAGGAGATTGTTGTAATATGCTGGCATTTGATGTGTACAATCTTTTATTTACGTTCCTGTTTACACTGGGATTACAATTGCTTCTATTCGTCTTTGCCGCTATATTTCGTACGGATCGTTTGACCGATATCAGTTACGCCGCTACGTTCGCTCTACTCGTAATCGTTCTCTGGTTCCTGGAATCCGATCGCGATCGCTTTGCCGAATTTCGTTCGATGCTCATGTTAATCTGCGTTTGCACCTGGGCTTTGCGTCTGGGAACGTATCTTTTTTATCGCATCCTGGTCATGGGGCGTGATCAACGTTTTGACGGCATCCGGGAGAAGCCCTTCAGCTTTCTGGCATTCTGGTTGTTTCAGGCGTTGATTGTCTGGATCACCTCATTGCCTTTCATCGTGGTGCTCTCCATGCCGCGCCAATCGGCGCCGGGCTGGGTCGAGGCGTTGGGCGTTTTTCTGTTTGCCGTCGGTTTTTTAATGGAGACCGTGGCCGACGCGCAGAAATTTCGCTTTCGACGCAATCCGGAAAACAAGCATCATTGGATTCAACACGGACTCTGGCGTTTTTCAAGGCATCCCAATTACTTTGGTGAATCGCTGGCGTGGACCGGTATTTTTGTGATAGCGATTCCGGTGCTTGCCGGTTGGCTCTGGTTGGTTGTGCTGAGTCCGATCGTACTCACGGCGATTCTATTGTTCTTCAGCGGTATTCCTCTGCTGGAACAGCGAGCGCTGGAACGCTTCGGCGACGATCCCGAATATCGACGTTATCGAAAAAATACGTCGCTGTTCATTCCCTGGATACCGGGAAAATCTTGAGAACCCGAATCGCGTGTCCCATTGCGCGATCAATCGGCATGCAAATCAGGATAGCATTACCGGGCCATCAATCGTCGGATTTAAGTACCGCCAGGAAGGCTTCCTGCGGAATGTTCACATTGCCGATGGATTTCATTTTCTTTTTGCCCTCTTTCTGCTTTTCGAGCAGCTTGCGCTTGCGGCTGATGTCCCCGCCGTAGCACTTGGCGGTGACGTTTTTGCGCAGGGCGGAAATGTTTTCCCGGGCGATGATTTTAGAACCGATGGCGGCCTGTAACGGAATTTGAAATTGGTGGCGAGGAATCAAATCCTTCAGTTTTTCTATTAAAGTACGACCGCGCGCCTCGGCGGTGGAACGATGCACGATCATTACCAGTGCGTCTACCGGTTGTCCGTTTACCAGAATGTCCACCTTTACCAATTTGCTCTCTTCATAATCGGACATTTCATAATCCAGGGAAGCATAGCCCCTGGAGATAGATTTCAGCCGATCATAAAATTCAAAAATCAATTCCGCCAGCGGAACGCGATACAGTAACTGGACCGTACCATCGTCTACATAGATAATGTTTTCCTGAACGCCGCGCTTTTCCTGAAGCAGTGTGAGGATATTCCCCATGTATTCCTGCGGCGTCATAATGGAAGCACGCACATAGGGCTCTTCCATCTTTTCAATCAGGGTGGGGTCGGGCCAGGCGGAAGGATTCTGAATTTCCAGGGCTTCCCCTTTGGTAGTCTGCACACGGTAACGCACCGATGGCGCCGTGCTGATTAAATCCAGGTCGAATTCCCGTCTTAATCGTTCCTGCACAATCTCCATGTGCAGCAGCCCCAGGTAGCCCACCCGGAAGCCGAACCCGAGGGCCGGCGAGCTTTCCGGTTCGAAAACCAGCGCGGCATCGTTCAGTTTTAATTTATAAATAGCGTCTTTCAGGGATTCATAATCTTCGCCGTTCACCGGAAAGAGGCCGGCGAATACCATGGGTTTTACTTCGCGGTAGCCGGGCAGGGCGGTGGTCGCTTTCTGACGCGCCAATGTAATCGTATCACCTACCGGTGTATCTTCCACCGATTTTATCCCGGCTATCAAATAACCAACCTCTCCGCAGCGCAACTGCGAGCGAGTTTGATTCGTAAGGGCCGAAATACCGGTCTCGGTAACGGTAAACTCCTTACCGGTACTCATAATGAAAATACGATCCTGCTTTTTAACCGATCCGTCGAAAATGCGCACTTTCATCACCGCGCCGGCATATGAATCGTAAAAGGAATCGTAAATCAATGCACGCAACGGCGCGTCCGCGGAGCCCCCCGGCGGCGGGATGTATTGCACAATGGCATCCAACACGGCGGGTACATTTTCGCCGGTTTTGGCGGATACGGCTATGGCGTGATCCGGATCCAGCCCCAGAGTTTTTTCAATTAAACGCAGAGTCCTGGGAACATCGGCGGCGGGCAGATCGATTTTATTGATGACCGGAATAATTTCCAGATTGTGTTCCATGGCCAGATAGAGATTGGCCATGGTCTGGGCCTCCACACCCTGAGTCGCATCCACCAGCAATAGGACGCCTTCGCAGGCCGCCAGCGAGCGCGAAACTTCATAACTGAAGTCCACGTGACCGGGAGTATCGATGAGATTATAAGTATACTCTTCGTTCGAATCGGAAGGGCGATACAGAAACGTGGCCGAATTGGATTTTATGGTAATGCCGCGTTCCCGTTCCAGTTCCATGGTATCCAGGATTTGATCACGACGTGTACGGTCGTTGGTTACGTGGGTTAATTCCAGCAACCGATCGGCCAGGGTGCTTTTCCCGTGGTCAATATGCGCTATGATGGAAAAATTACGAATGTATTTGCGATGATCGCCACTCATAGGTTCAGACCCAGCTTCGGGCCGGGCCGGGCAGTGGCAAATCATAATTTAGCGGAGCAGGGCGGTATTCCGGTTCCGGACACCTTGCCGGTCATCTCAAAACCGCTTGTGTGCGATTCTGAGATGACTCTAAAAATCAGAAGGATTTAAGGTCTTTTAAGGGACTCTCCAGTTCAATCGGCTTGCCGGTAATGTGATGAATATAACGCATCAGGGATCGTTCATTCCGGTAGCCCAATATACGTTTCAACAGACTGCTATCGATGCCTCTTAAAAGCATATGCACTATGAAGCTGTCACGCAGACTCTGTGCTGTGAAGCGAATGTTTACTTCGGCCGATTTGCGCTGCAAATAATTTTGCAGGGTGCGTTTGGAAATGGGGATGGCCGTTCCGTCCGGCGCGTTGCGCAGCGAGAATATATAGTCCTCGGGGCGTTTATTGCTCATCTCGCGTAAAATATCATATTTTACCGAGTCCGGCAGAACCGTGGTGTGTGTTCGTTTGCCGTTGGTTCCCACCCGCAGACGCATGCCTTCCATATCCAGATCGCTTACCTTGAGCTCCACGATTTCGTTCAAGCGCAATCCCGAACCATACAAAAGACGTAGCATCAGACCGCACACATGATCGCTGCTGACGGCGAAGAGCTGTTGTAACTCATGCTTGTTGTGTACGACAATGGGCTCGGATTCCGCCTGTCGAGTGCGACTGCCTCCGGTCGCTATTAGATCATTTTCATGTACGGTAGCCACTTTCTTTTGCCTCCGATGTTTTTTTGACTTGTCCATTCCAATTTTGAGGCCAGCCCCGATTGAAGGATGGCTTGCTTAAAAATCAATAAGAATAACCGTATATTTCGCGTTTGCCCGCCTGATTTCCATCATATGAATTCTCATTCTCAGTAGCGGATGGCCCCGACCGGACCAATGCGCTAACATGTGCTGACGCACTGTTTGACATACTGCCTGCATTCACAATCTGCATAATTTGCTCTGCGTACTGAACAGTCTGAACCTTGCGCGTATGCTTTGCGTTCTGCGCGGCTCTTATGCAATCACTGTATAACTTCCGATAATACATATTATGTCCACCAGCCGGGTGGGGCTTTCCGGGGAAAGCTGCCATCCGGTCTTAAAAATTCTTTAGAACGAGGTCGGGTCGGATTGCATGCCGCTTGTTGGAGGCAACGCAATCGTCTTAAAGCGAAACTATGTTTATAACATACGCATATGAATTACTCGTCCTGTCGTCGATGTACGGATTATTTTGCATTCATTAATATCAAAGCAACCATTGCCGGCATAAGCATGTAGATTCTCTAATGGTTTCTTAACAAACATTGTCCGGTTCCGTCCTTGTGTCGCTTTGATTGTTAATGTGGTCATAGTCTATAACACGTTCGTGTGGGATTTTTTCATTTTTTTTCCGAATGAAAAGTTATTAAGTCTTTTTTTAAAAACATGCAAAGTCGGTGGTGTCGTGTTATGTAATGCAGGCGTCGTATTTAGATCTTATAATAAGAAGATTAATGCATAAATGATTTTCGTACTCCCGCAAATGCGCACCGTTCTCACTGGAGGCGGTCGGATTCGTTCGCAAAAAATTCGGTGATGCAACGAACGCGTTTTTTCGGCGATCCTTTGAAGCTCTTCGAAGAAACATTTCCAAGAGTGAAAAAAAAGTGTTTTTCAGAAAAAAAACTGCAAAGGAATCTACTGTTGGTGTTATATAAATGCCGCAGCGTTACTCAATATCTGGAGAGCGGATCTGGGGTTATTATCTCTATAAAACAGAATTGGATGTTATAAGCATTGGATTTGCTTTCGATTACATTGCGATTTCCACCCGGACGGTGGTCTTCTCTTTTTTGGGTTCGGGGAAAATGTTACATTTGTAATTGATACCTTCCTGGCGGCAGATATCTTCCAGATACGAGTTGTATAATAAACCCAGGCCGGCTCCCAGCTTCTCCGCATCGCCGTCTCCGCTGGTGTAAAAATCGGAGATGGAAATGCCGTCCACGTTGGTTTTCATCTTACGGGAGAGCTGATCACGAACCCGGTCTTCTATTAAGCCATAGTTTGACACGGTCACCTGAATGCGATATTGCTGTCCCACGGACAATCGCTCCGGGTTCATATTCCAGGACATATCCAGCATTTGATTTTTGCGCATAGCCGCTTCGATGACCTTCGATCGGTTTTCCCTGTCGCGTAAAAAGCGATCAACATCATCACGCACCGCCATACCCCCCTGCACGATCAATCGTTCAAAATGGGCTTTTTCCGCGTTCTGTACGAATTCCATGACCAGGTTGCTCAGATGGGTGGCGATGCGCGTATGTTCCAGGTATTTGGCCACCATGCCGGCGAAAACGTGTTTCATCTGTTCCCGCATGGACGTCTGGTAGATTATATAATACAGAAACCATATGCGTTTATCGATCCAGGCCAGAAACTTGGGCAGGCTCATGCGCATGGCGTTGCGGTCTTCGTCGTTGTAAGATGGATGGGTGTCGATGCGCTGGATGATTTCGGTTTTCAGGTCGGTTTCAATCTGTTTGAACAGATTGGCGTGGCTTTTGACCAGTTGTTCGGCCTGTTGCGGATTGATATGCTTCAAATCCACAATGGAATTTTTCGGATTCTTGCGATTAAAATCCCGCACTACCTGGGTCTGAAATATGGTATGTGCCAGAGACGGACTCAGCTTTTTGTATAGAATAGCGTAAACGATTAGATTATTGGTGCTGATGATATCATAGCGCCGTGACAGCAGATCGGGCAGATGCACAAAAATCTCCTCCAGATAGGAGTTCATGGCCATTTTTTGCACGGTAGCGGCATTGTAGCGCGGTGATTCCAGACCTTCCCGGGTGATGCCCTCCCTGTTTTCCACCCGCTTGAGCGGGGTACCGTTCTTTTGAAATAATTTCAGCCCTTCGGCGGTCAGAATCATCCGGGCCGGCAGGTTAATGAATTTATCTGATCGCTCTTCGGAGGGGGCCTGCATCGTAACGGAACTTTTGTACGCAGCGGGAAGGGTACGGTCAAATAAATAACCGGTTTCCGCTTCTTTCCGTATCAGTCGGCCGGGGCCTCATCCCCGGCATTTTTTTGCCGATACAGTTAAAAGGGACCGCGGTCACATACATGAACGTCTATATTGGAAGAAACCAGAGGCGAATGCCGGCACTGCGAATGGTACGCGGTCGGATGTGGATGGCTATGTACACCGCTGTTTCGCTCAGTATTCTGTTATTAAACCAGAATAAGTCCCTGGAGGCCCGGACAGTTCATCTGGCTCAGAACGATCCGGCTCAACTGGATATCCAGTACAGTCCGGGAAGCGTGAATGATAATTCGCAAAGTGGCTCCCGAAGCACTTCGGATGAAAGCGATTCGGGTCGGACGGACGCGAATGGTGCGGAACAATCGTCTGATTCCGTTGATACGACCGATTCCAGCGTTTCATCGGCGACGCAAAACGACGCGCCCGGCGAAAGGCGAGCGACCGCCACCAGTACCGAAAATTCCGAGGGCGTACAGATTACCCCGCTGAATGAAGAAGCGGACGGACAAACCGCGCAGTTAATGGAGCGCGCCCGGGAACATTTTTTTCAACGCCGCTTTCACATTGCGCTGCGGCTCCTGCGCATCATTCTGGAACGCGATCCGGAGAACCTTGAAGCTTATCGCTACGCGGGCGATGTACATTTAATGCAGCATGAATTCGAAGCGGCACGGGAATATTACCTCATCGCCCGAGATCTATCGTCGGAGCCCGAACGCGAATGGTTTCGTCTGGGACAGCTATACTTTTTAAAAGGCGATGGCGAGGCCGCCCGGGAAGCGTTTGAACAGGCCCTGTCCATCAACGCCGATTTACATCAATGCTATTTTTACCTGGGCCTCGTAGAATTTCGCCTCTTTCGCAGCAAAAAGAAAACCATTGAATACTGGGAAAAGTATCGCGGTTTTCTGGAACCGGAGTCGGAACAGGCGACCCGCATGGATCAAGCGCTGGAAGTTCTGCGCAAAAAAGATTATGAGATTCCCGAATCGGATGATTCCGAAACACCCTGTGCGGAAATTCCGGTAACGGAAGATGTGCGTGCCCCCTACTCGCCCGGCGAGTCGGAAGCGGAACGAATCAATAACAGTACCATGTCGATCATTGAACTGGATGACCTCTAAACGATGCAGAACTTGCTCGAACAATCCATCCATAGCAATGTCGGATCTTTTAATCTTTAAGGAAAAGCGAGCATAAAATCTTACGGGAGCAAAACTGAAACGCATGCGATCATTCCAATCTATTACTGAACGAATCCGAACTTTTAGCCCATCAAAAGTGATGCGTACCGGGAGATCTTTGAATCGGCTTCTGGATGGCGTAATTGTTTTGCTGGGTGGTGTGTTCATCTATGTCGCCAGCATGGCCTTCCTGACGCCGGGTGTGGAATTGCCGGACGATGCCCTCGCCCGGGATATCGCCACACTGGAACGTCAGTTGCAATCCAATCCGGAGGACATCGGACTGCTGCATGAACTGGCCACTCTGCACAATCTGCACGGCGATCATCATGCGGCCATTGCCACTCTTAAGAAGGCACTGAAAACAGATTCACTCAACACGGATGAACGCTTCTTGACCCTGATTGAAATATCACGCAATCATCTGGCCCTGGGCGATACGGGCCGGGCATACATCACCGCCACCCGGGCCCGTGGGCTGGCTCCCGATCGGGCCGATGCGTACAATCGACGGGGCGACGCGCGCTATTTTGACGGTCTGCGTCGAGAAGCGGTCAATGAATATGAGACCGCCGAGAATGTGGAACCGGAGCATCCCGAATCATATCAGAAACGCGCACAGATATTACTCGAAAACGGTGATGTAGAGCGCGCTACGGATATGCTCGGACGGGCTATCGAACAGGACCCGGATAACGCGGTTGCTCGAAGAAATCTGGCCTGGCATTATTTTCAAAACGAGAATTTTGAACGGGCGCACCAGGAAATCCAGCAGTCCGTCCGGTTGGATCCGAATGATGCCCGTTCGCTACTGGTTCAGGGCCGCATCCTGGAACGCATGGGCGATCTACGCGGCGCCATGCAGGCTTATGACCGCGCCATCGCGGCGGATGAACGTTTTGCCGAAGCGTATCAACGCAAAGGCGATTTGTTCCGACAACATGGCGATCGTCGTTCCGCTCATCAGGCATATGGACGGGCGCTCAGTTATGATCGAAACAATGCGAATTTGTTGGCACTTTATCGCGAGACGGCCGGTCCCGCTTCATCCGATGAAAACGCGATCACATTTGCCGTAACCGACGCAAATGGACGTCAGATTGTGCGATCCCTCGCCGGTGGAAATTCGGAACCCGAAGAAGAGCGCGAGCGGTCGTCCCGAACGGCCGACGTGGATAGCTTATTGGAAAACGGTAAGGATGCTTACCGTCGGGGTGCCTATGAACAGGCCCGGTCGGATTTTGCGCGCGCCATACAACAGCAGCCCGATCATGCCCGGGCGCACTACTATGCCGGACGTACGCTGGAAAAGTTAAAGAACTACGACGAAGCACTGCAGTCTTACGATCGTGCCGCGCAACTGGATCCCCAATTTGAATCGCCCTTATTCTATGCCGGCCAGTTGTACTACCAGAAGGCTCGCTTCGGAGAAGCGGCGCGATCTTTTGGACGGGCGCTGGAAATCAATCCCGGGTTAAAAGAAGCCCGATATAATCTGGCGGTCAGTCTGGCTAAAAACGGGGAACGTGATGACGCCATCCGAGCCTATCGGGAACTGCTGAATCAGGATGCCAATCACTGGCAGGCTGCCTTGAACCTGGCAGTGCTGTTAAAGCAAACCAATCGCACCGAGGAAGCACTGCGTTTACTGGGAGACGCAATCCAGCGATTTCCGCAAAAGGCGGAGTTGCATTATCAGGTAGGTGAAATTGCCGGCCAGCGGGGCGAGTTTGATCGTGCTCTGGTGCATTATGATCGCACCCTGCAACTTCAGCCCGATCACTTTGATGCCGCCTTTAATCGGGCGCTGGCCATCCAGAAATTGAATGGAGCCGATAGCGCACCGGCCCGACAGGCACTGGAGCGTGCGCGTACTCTGCGACCCTCCGACCCCGGACCCTTATACGAACTCGGACGAATTGAATCCCGGGCCGGAAATACCGCGGAAGCCATAAACTTTTTCGAGCAGGTACTGGCAGCGCGTCCCGCACATGCGGAGGCGGCCATTGAAATTATTCCATTGTACGTCCAGTCGGAGCAACCGGAACGCGCCCTGCAGGTACTGGAAAGGGCCCGGGTCGCTCAACCGACACATTATCGGCTGCAATTCAACGCCGGTAATTTTTATCTACGCATCCAGGAATACAATCGGGCCCGGGAGGCGTACCGCCAGGCCATCCAGATCGAACCCGGACGTGACGCCGCTTATTTGAATCTGGCCATCTCCTACCGCAGAACCGGCGAATACCGCGCCGCAGCCGGAGTCTACCGCGAACTGCTGGGGCGCAACGCACAACACGCGGTGGCGCATCGCGAACTCGGACGTCTGATGCTGGAAAACCTGGAAGATCAACAACGCGGTCGTATTCATTTACAGCGCTATCTGGAACTGGCGCCCGATGCCTCCGATGCGGGCCAGATTCGACAGGTGCTCAAAGAGCGTTCCGGCTGAGTGGCTGTCGCGAGCTACGCGCACAAACGTCGGGTCCCTTTGCGTCACCGCAAAACGATTCAGCCATTCAAGAGTTTGAATCGACAGATTAGCCGACACCACCAATCTGACTCTTCATGAAGTTAACAGTAGTGGGTACCGGCTATGTGGGACTGGTAGCGGGTACATGTTTCGCGGAATATGGCAATCAGGTTCACTGCGTCGACATCGATGAATCGAAAATAGAGCGTCTCAAACAGGGCATTATGCCCATATACGAGCCGGGATTATCTGAAATGGTTATCCGCAATCACGAACGCGGACGGTTGCATTTCACCACCGACCTGGCGGACGCGGTTCAGAAATCCACAATCATATTCATTGCGGTGGGTACTCCCGATGGCGGCGACGGCCGACCCGATTTACGTTACGTATTGCAAGTGGCCGAGGATGTCGGCCGCCATTTGAACTCCTATAAAGTCATCGTGAATAAGAGCACCGTTCCGGTAGGCACGGCCACTCGCGTTCGGCAGGCCATAGAGCAATATGCTAAGCATGAGTTTGATGTGGTCAGCAATCCCGAGTTCTTACGCGAAGGCCGCGCTGTAGGTGATTTCATGCATCCGGAGCGGGTCATAATCGGGGCCGACTCGGAGCGCGCCGCCGGATTGATGACCGAGCTGTACAGTCCTTTTGCGCAGGATACGGATAGCCACGATTCGCGCATATTGACCATGAACGTGCGTTCGGCGGAATTGACCAAGTATGCCTGCAATGCATTTCTGGCCTTAAAAGTTTCATTTGCCAATGAAATCGCCAATCTGTGCGATTTAATGGGCGCTGATTATCAACATGTCAAGCTCGGAATGGGCACCGATTCTCGCATCGGTCGTAAATTCTTGAATGCCGGAATAGGCTATGGCGGGTCCTGTTTTCCCAAAGATGTACGCGCGCTTGTACATCTGGCGGAAGACATCAATTATGATGCGCCCCTGATTCAGGAAATCGAAAACACAAATGACCGTCAAAAACTGCGGTTGGTAGACATCATTCGCGGTCACTATGCCGGAGAATCTTTAAAGGGTAAAACCTTCGCGGTATGGGGACTGGCTTTCAAGGCCGGTACGGACGATATGCGCGACGCTCCCTCTATTGCCATTGTTAAGGCATTGCTGGCGGAAGGTGTGCGCATCAAAGCCAGCGATCCGGTGGCAAAGGAAACCGCACAAGTGGAATTCGGCGATAGCATTGAGTATACCGAAATGTACGACGCACTGAATGACGCCGACGCCCTGCTGGTACTCACAGAGTGGCCCATGTACCTGGAGCCCGATTTTGATTCGATGCGCGCCAAACTCAAGCAACCCTTGATCTTTGACGGACGTAATATCTATAATCGCGCCGCCATGGATCGTTTGAATTTTCAATACTATTCAATAGGCAGCGGGAACAATGTAAAATCTGCGGCCGGCCTGTAAGCGCGGCCGGCTCTGAAATGGTTTCATCATGACAGTGAAAAACGCAATCCAGTTGCCGTCCGCCGGCCAATCCAATCGCGTGGGAACAACCTGTAAAGGCGGCGCCATCGAACTGTACCGGCATGGCTCGGGACGCATGCCGGTTCTGTTGATAGGTGGTGTACACGGTGATGAAAGTGAAGGTTTCATTCTGGCGGAGCGCTTTCAGAACGAATTGCGCAACGGCAGCGTAAAACTATCGGCGGATTTGAGTTTGTTCATATGCCCGCGCTTGAATCCGGACGGTTGCGCGGCCATTCGACGCACCAATCATCGTAATGTGGATTTGAATCGAAATTTACCCACGACCGATTGGTCCGGAGAATTTCAAAATGTGCGCTATTATCCCGGTGTGTCCGCCGGCAGCGAAATCGAGTCGGAAGTCACCATTGCGCTCATCGAAAACATCAAACCCCATATGATCGTATCCCTGCATTCGTATGAACACGCCATGAATAACTTCAACGGCCCCTCCGAGGAACTGGCGCGTGCTATGTCGGCCCGCAATGGGCTGCCCCCGAAAGGCGACATCGGTTATCCTACTCCGGGCAGCCTGGGAACTTATGCCGGTTGGGAACGCAAAATACCAACAATTACGTTGGAAATCCTGCGTGACCAGGATGCGGAAACCGTGTGGAAAACTCATCATGAAGCCCTGATTGCCGGCTTTGAGTTTTATTTAGACGGATAAGTCCGCCCCAACGCGATTGCACCAGAACCGCACAACCCACGGAGAAATTTTCCGTTGGTTGGATTTATAATCAATCAGCGATGCATGTTTACGGTAATGAATTTCTTACATGAAATCGAAGGTAAAATGCGGCAAGTCGTTGCAAGGATAGTTCAAGGGCGGAATCTGCCGGAACGGAGGAATAGCTGAAAATGAAAACCAATCGAATGAATCTAAGTCTGCTGACCATCAGTCTGAGCGCATTACTGGCTCTGACATATTGTGGAGATAAATCGGAAGAGCAACCACCCGAAGAATCCAATACGAATCCGGTTGTAACGTTGGACGGCACGCCCGCTCAAAACATGATTACGGTTATGGAGATGGGTGTAAACGCTCTTAAAAACAACTCGGAAAATCCGGCTGCGGCAGCGGGCGAGTTGAATTCCATTATGGCATCTTATAATATTACCGACATTCGCGATCAGGCACGCGCCGCTAAAGAAGCGGGTCAGGGTGCGACGGATGAAGAAAAGAATCGCTTTAAGGCTCTAATGGAAGAATACAAGACTCTGGCTACCGACGTGGGCGGAAAAGATCCGGCTGCTTTTAATGCGGCTCACAGTGAATGGTCGCGTTTGTGGTCCATCAACTGATTCTGTTTAGGCTTACCGGCAAAAATTAAATAATAAGAGGAAATTCAATGGCAGGGAATTTTGATGTAAAAAGCATTCAGGAAGCATTGACCATGTGCGGTGCCAACCCTGGAGCAATTGACGGCGCGATGGGCCCGAACACGGAAGCGGCCATTAAGCGTTTTCAAAAGAAAGCGGGAGTTGCCGTAGATGGCATCGTCGGTCCGAATACCGCAGCCGCGCTCAGCAAAGAGCTGGGAGAGGTTTCCGTACGGGCGTCAGGTTTGAAGGGTTACTTCGCAGGCGGCGGAGGAAGTGCGTCCGACGATATGTAATTGCTCGTCTGGCTTGCGCGCCTATCTTAAAGAATTTCCAGCGGAAGTAGAGTTTGCGCCGTGAACGCGGGCCATCCATGGCCCGAGTCCACGGAGCTTACTTCCTGTAACCTGACGCAAACTCCTTCCGCTGGATATCTACAAATGG